>VXWP01000075.1 GCA_009835325.1 Gemmatimonadota bacterium
CCGGTGAACATCGGGAACGAGAACGAGATCACCATCCTCGAACTCGCCCACACCATCATCCGCCTTTGCGGATCCGGCAGCGAGATCGTCTTCCGGCCCCTGCCCAAGGACGACCCCCAGCTGCGACGCCCCGACACGACAAGGGCCCGGGAGATCCTGGGCTGGAAAGCCGCGGTCTCCCTCGAAGAAGGCATGAAGAAAACCATCGCGTATTTCAGATCCCTGGACGGGAACGCCTGATCAGGCGCCCGACGGAAAGGATTCCGGCCGATGACGACGAGCGGCACCGCGCAGCACGCAACCGAAGAAGGACCCGGACAGGTACGCATAGAAGCATTCCAGGAGGGGCGGGAGAAGATACTGGCCGAAGTGCGCAAGGTGATCACCGGCCAGGAGGAGGTCCTGGAACAGGTGCTGATCGCCCTGTTCGCGGGAGGGCACTGCCTCGTGACCGGCGTGCCCGGACTGGCGAAGACCCTGCTCATCAAGACCTTCGCCGAGGTGCTGGACCTGGAGTTCAGGCGCATCCAGTTCACCCCGGACCTCATGCCGGCCGACATCACCGGGACCGAGATCCTGGAAGAGGACAAGGCTACGGGGCAGCGCTCGCTGACTTTCATCAAGGGCCCGATCTTCGGCAACATCGTACTGGCGGACGAGATCAACCGGACGCCGCCCAAGACCCAGGCCGCCCTGCTCGAAGCCATGCAGGAGCACCGCGTGACCACCGGCCGCACGACGTTTCAGCTGGACGAACCCTTCTTCGTCCTCGCCACCCAGAACCCCATCGAGCTGGAGGGGACCTATCCCCTGCCCGAGGCGCAGCTCGACCGGTTCATGTTCAACATCCACATCGAGTACCTCGAGGAAGACGACGAAGTGGCCGTGGCCCGTACGACGACCTCCGCCGAGACGGTCTCGGTCGATACCGTCCTGTCGGGCGAGGTGGTCCGGGATTACCAGCGCCTGGTCCGGGAAGTCCTGGTCTCCGAACAGGTTGCCCGTTACGCCGTTCGCCTGGCATCCGCGAGCAGGCCATCCGGCGAGGACGCGCCCGAATTCGTGAAGAACTGGGTATCCTGGGGGGCCGGCCTGCGCGCCTCCCAGTACCTGATCCTGGGCGCCAAGGCCAGGGCCCTGCTCGACGGCCGGGGACACGTTTCCTGCGACGACATCCGCACGCTCGCCCATCCGGTCCTGCGGCACCGGATCCTGACCAATTTCTACGCCGAGGCGGAGAAGATCACCTCCGAGGGTATCGTCGACCGGCTGCTCGAGACCGTTCCGGCGCCGCGGTCCGGCATGTAACGGGCGCCGCGGTCCGGCATGTAACGGGCGCCGCGGTCCGGAATGTAGCGCGGCATGTAGCCCTTCATATCAGTCAACGGCACCGACATGACCGAAGTACCCCGCTTCTTGGATCCGAGGACCCTTTCCAGCCTCTCCTCCATGGAAATGCGCGCCCGCATCGTGGTCGAAGGGTTCGTTTCCGGCCTCCACAAGAGCCCGTACCGGGGCTTCGGCGTGGAGTTCGTGGAATACCGGCAGTATACGCCGGGCGACGACATCCGGCACGTGGACTGGAAAGCCGTTGCGCGTTCGGACCGGTACTACGTAAAGGAATACGAGGACGAGACGAACCTGCAGTGCGTGATTCTCCTCGACCGCAGCGCGTCCATGGGATACGGCGGCCAGCCGGCCACGGCGACGACCGCACTGGACAAACTCGAATACGGATCATATCTCGCGGCTTCCCTGGCGTATCTCATACTGCGGCAGGGGGACGGGGTGGGACTCGTCACCTTCGACCAGGTCGTTCACAACTACGTGCCGCCCAGTTCGAAGAACACCCAGTGGCTCGCCATCCACTCGACCCTGGATGAACTGCGTGCGGACGAAGGCACCGATTTGGGCAGCCCCCTGCACGAACTCGCCGAATCGATGCCGAGGCGGGGACTGGTCATCCTCATTTCCGATCTGATCGACGACGTCGAGCAGATGATGAACGCCCTGATGCACTTTCGCTTCAAGGGTCATGAAGTGCTGGTCTTTCACATCGTCGACCGGGAAGAACTCACCTTCCCTTTCAGCGAGACCGCGCGGTTCGATGATCCGGAGACCGGCGAAAGGATCACGGTGGCTCCGTCGGCCATCCGGGCGGACTACCTGGCAGCGGTGGAGGAATTCATGGAATCGATCAGGACCGGATGTGCGAAGATCCAGGTCGACTATGAGCGCATGGAGACCGACCGGCCGCTGGATTTCGCGCTTTTTTCCTATCTGAGCAGGCGCATGGTGAAACGTTAAGGCTTCACCCGCGCATCGCCCCGCAGGTACGCGTCATGGACCTGGCCTTCCTGAACCTCACGTTCCTCTTCGGCGCGCTGGGCGCGGCCGTCCCGCTGATCCTGCACCTGGTGCGAAGGCAGCGGGCCGGGATCCACGTCTTCAGCATGGTCCGTTTCCTCATTTCGTCCCAGCGGTCCATCGTCCGCCAGCAGCGATTTCGCCGTCTCCTGCTGTTGCTGCTGCGCATGGCGGCCTGCGCGCTGCTGGCCGTGATTTTCGCGCGGCCCTTCCTCCGGGATCAGGACGAAACCGTTTTCGCGGGCACCCAGCCTGAAGCGGTGGCCATTCTGGTCGATACCTCCTACAGCATGGGATTCGGGAACCGCATCGCCCTGGCGAAACGGCGGGCGGCCGAGATCCTGAACGATCTGCAGACCGGCGACCAGGCGGCGCTGCTGACCTTCGCCGTGCAGGCGCGGGTCATCCGGGAACTCGGGTCGAGCCACTCCGAACTGCCCGTCCTGGTGGACTCCGAGGTCAGCGCGACATTCCAGGCGACGGACTACGTGGAAGCGCTGCGCGCCGCCGACGACCAGCTGAGCGGGTCGGACTTCGACCGCCGGACGGTCTACCTCGTTTCCGATTTCCAGCAGGCCGGCTGGAATCCACGGTCCGGCGGATGGAAGCTCGGTCCGGGCGTCCAGCTCCGGATGATCGACGTGGGGGATGCGCAGGACGACAATTCCGCCGTCACCGGCGTGGAGATCCCGACCGTTGCCGGCATGGAATCTTCGGCCGCACCGGACGGTGCGGAACGCGTGCTGTCCGCGGACGGCCGTACCCTGGACGTGGCCGTTCGGATCCGAAACTTCGGACAGGCGCCCTTTCGGGACGAGGTGACGCTCCGGGTCAACGGGATCGAGACCGGCAAGCGGCGGGTCGACATTCCCCCGCACTCCGGCCAGGTGGAGATCTTCCGGCAGGCTTTCGGATCGGCCACGAATACGGGTGAGGTGGTGCTGGGTGAAGACGGGCTCCCGGTGGATAACCGGTTCTTCTTCACCGTGAATGCGCCTACGCCCGTTCGGGTCCTCTGCCTGGAGGAAAGATCGCGGCCGAACCGCCCGTCGGAGGCCGCATACTACCTGACCCAGGCGCTGTCGCTGCGCCGGGACCCGCCGGTCGTCGTGGACGTGCGGTCGCCGGACGCGCTGGCCGACGTCGATCCATCGGATTACGACGTGGTCATCTCGGCAAACCTGTCCGTCCTGCCGAGGGCCGCGAAGGACCGGCTGACCGGGTACGTGCGATCGGGCGGCAGCCTGATAATCGCCTTGAATCCCGCCGTATCTTCCGGTATATTCAATTCATCCTTCGGCGAACTGCTGCCCGGACGCATAGCATCGCTTTCGTCTCCGGACGGTCCGCGAGACCGGTACAGGCTGCTGACGGACGTGAATTACCAGCACCCCGTCTTCCAGCCCTTTTCCGGTCCCCGGCACGGTGATTTCGGTACAGTACGTTTCTACCGCACGGCACGGTTCGAACCCGACTCCTCGGCTTCGGTCCCGGCCCGTTTCGATGACGGCGCCGCCGCCGTTGCAGAGAAGCCCCTGGGAAACGGCCGCACGTTCCTGGTCCTTTCCACCTTCGACCTTGCGTGGACCGATTTTCCCATACGGGAGGTATTCGTTCCCTTTCTGTACGAGAGTATAGACTACCTGGCCTCCCGGGGAACGATGCATGAACGCGGGGACGGGCTGTACCGCCTGGCGGGGGAAGCGGTCAGACTGCCGGACGGCGCGCAATACGTAGTACTTCCATCCGGAGAACAGGTCCCGGTGGAAACGTCCCGGACGGGCAGTAAGCTGTTTACGCAGACGCGGCAGCCGGGGTTGTACCGGGTGCAGTCGGAAGACGGGCAGCAGACGTTCGCGGTCAACCTCGACACCCGTGAATCCGACTTCACCAGGATGGACGCGGAAGCCTTCGCCGCGGCGCTGATCAATCCCTTGGCCGTGAGTCCGGAATCACGGGAGACCGAGTCGCTGGCCCGGTTTGTCCGGGACGCCGAAGTCGAACGCCGCCAGGGACTCTGGTGGATCCTGGGGTTCACGCTCATCGCCCTGGTGCTCGGAGAGACCCTGCTGGCGAATCGTACGCACAGGTGATCCATGTCGACGGAACGATCCATCCTTCAGGAATGCCTGCGGAGCGTACTTCGCCGCTGGCGTGCCATGCTGGTCATTCGCGGCGTCTCGGTCATAGCGATCGCCGTGGTCATACTCTTCCTCTGCGGCGTAACGGCCTTACATTTCTTCGATCCAGGCGGTCTGGCGAGGATCCTCTACCTGTCCGCCGCCGCGGGGATCCTCGGCTGGCTTGCTTTCAGGTTTCTGCTCGCACCGCTCCGTCAGTCGCCCACGGACCTGCAGGTCGCCCGTTATATTGAAGAACGGCATCCCGCGCTGAACGACGCCCTGGTCAGCGCCGTGGAATACGGCGACACGCACCTCCGGCGACCTCAGCAGGACCTGATGGACCAGGTGCTGGAGTACGTCGCCGGTTACACCGAGCAGATCGAATACAAGAAGATCGTTGATCGCAGGCGCCACACCCGCATCCAGGCTTTCGCGGCTGGCGCCGTCCTGGTCCTCGCCGTCCTGATCTTGCTTGAACCCGGTTACTTTGGCCGGTCCGCCCTCCGGCTGGTGTCGTGGACCCAATTGGAACCGGCCTTGCCCGGCGGCATACGGGTCGAACCCGGCGACACGCACGTAAGACGCGGCGACAGCCTGACCATCACCGCCAACCTGGGCAGCGGCCTTGCCCTGGACCCGAGCCTGTTCGTCCGGTTCGGGCAGGACGAAGACTGGACAACGCTGGACCTGTATGCCGCGGACGGCGAGCGGACCTTCGCTGGCGATATCCACGGGATCGTCGAGAATGCGCGGTACTACGTCGCCGTGGCCGGAACCCGGTCGAGTGAATTCCGGATCTCCGCCATCGATCCGCCCTATGTCGAACGGATCGACGCCCGGTACGAATTCCCTGACTACATGGAACTCGTCTCGAAGACCGAGGAAGACCGCGGAGACATCACGGCACCGGTGGGCACGCGGGTCGCCCTGCGCATCACGGCGAGCAAACAGGTGGTTTCCGGGGCGATGCGCTTCAGCGACGGCCGGTCCGTTGAGCTGGAAGTGGGCGGAGAGGACCTCGAGGGATCCTTCGTCGTGCGCGAGGATCTTTCCTATTCGATACACGTGGTGGACTCGGACGGCTTCGCGAACGACGACCCGGTGGAGTACTACGTCCGGGCACTGCAGGACCGCGCGCCCCGGGTGGCCATCCTCGAACCGCAGAGAGACACGCGGGTCTCCCCCGTCGATGAAGTCACCATCCGCGCCGAGGCCGAGGACGACTTCGGCCTGGCGACCTTTTCCCTAAACTACGCGGTGAACGGCGGCGACGAAGTCGTCGTGGACCTGGGCGCATTGCAGCGCGAATCGAGCGGCACAGTCTGGGAGGGAGAGCACGTAGTCTACCTCGAGAGTCTCGGGGTCCAGCCGGGCGATTTCGTGGCCTACTACGCGGAGGCGGGCGACCGCAGGAGCGAAGCCGGCACGTCCGCGACGGATATCTACTTCATCGAAATCAAGCCATTCGATGCAACCTACCGCCAGGCTGAAGGCGGAGGCGGCGGGGGAGGAGCAGGGGACGATGTGATGCAGACGAGGCAGCTCTCCCGCAAGCAGAAGGAGATCATCTCGGCGACGTGGCGGGTCAAGCGGACGCTCGCGGCAGCACCGGATACGCGGGTGGAAGAAGACCTCGAGGCCATCGCGGCGGTACAGGACGGACTGCGGGGGCAGGTGGAAGAAGCACTCGCCGTCATGCGCTTCATGGTCGGGTTCTCGCAGGAAGCGATGAAGATGGTCGAAACGCTGGAACTTGTGCAGACGCCGATGGCGGCGGCTTCCGAAGCACTCCGCTCCGGCGCGGTCGACGAGGCCCTGACACACGAACGCGAGGCGCTCATGTACCTCACGAGGCTCGATGCGCAGATGCGGGAGTTTACGGTGAGCCAGCAACGCAGTATGTCGGGCAGGGCACCGCTCGACCTGTCGGACACCTCCGAACTCGAGCTGGATGATGAGCGGAACAGGTACGAGGTCCCGGATCAACCGGCGCTGGAACGGGAGCGGGAGCAGAGTATCGACGAGCATCAGCAACGTGTCCAGGACCTGGCCCGGCGCCAACAGCGCGTGAATGAACGGATGCAGAAGCTGGCGGACGACGAAGACCGCCCGGAAGCCGAGCGCCGGAGGGAACTGGACCGGCTGACCAGGACCCAACGGGATCTCAGGGCGGAGACGGAAGAGATCGCCCGCTCGCTTTCCGGGGCCAGGAACCCCTCGGACGCGCGCGGCGCGCAATCGGGGGCGCAACGCCCCATGCTGGACCAGGCGGACCGCGACCTGCGCGAGAGCTCCGAGTCGATGGGCGAATCGATCGAACAATTGCGCAGGGACCGCCTCCAGACTGCGGCGGAGGGCGGCGCCCAGGCCGCACGGCATCTGGCCGACGCTTCCAGCCAGTTGCAGCGGGCCCAGGGTGCGTCGCTGGAGCGGCTGGCGCGGGAAGCCGTGAAGCAGGCGGACCAGTTGGCCGTCCGGCAGGAACAACTCGAACGGAACGTCACCGCGTTGAAGGACGAGAAAGAGGGTGGATTCGAGGGCATTCTCAATCGCCTGGACGCGATCGATTCAAGGCGCGGCGGTTTGGACGAATCATCTAAGGAGCGGCGCCTGGACCGGTTCCTGCGCGATCGGATGAGGGGTCTGGAAGGGGCGAAAGAGGAGATCCGTTCGGACCTCGAACGCCTCGAGAAAGACCTCGAATTCCTGGCCAGGAGTGCGTCCCGGGTGCAGCCCGAGACGGCGGCGGCTGCGGACCGGGCCGGCGAAATGATCGATGAGGAACGGTTAAGCGAAGAGATCGAGCGTTCGAAGCGGCTCTTGAACCGGAATTCCCTGGACCAGTCCGCCCGCACGGAGACGGAGATCTCCGCGGCGCTGGACCGGCTCGCGGAAATGGTCCGCACGGCGCGGGACAAGTTGATCACCCGGGACATGGACCATCTCGCCAGGACGCAGGACACTGCGCGGGATGCCATGTCCGAATGGCAGGAACTGCAGCGCCGGCTCTACCGGTTGAACCGCGGCATTCCCAATTCAGAGACGCTCGACCAGATCTCGCGGGATTACCAGCGTCAGCTGCAACGCCTTCGGGACCTTTCGGGACAGGTCCCGCAGATGTCCCGGGAGTCGCGGCAGTTGCAGGACGACCTGGATCGGGCGATCGCCCTCGGCGACGAACCGTGGAAGATCGACCGGGGAGCATGGAACGAGCTCCACCTCAACATGGCCCGCAGTCTCGTAGACTACTACGATGGCCTGCGCGCGGAAGTCCGGGACATGCGCCGGAGGGAACGGCTCTACCTCGCCCGGGAAGAGGATGTCCCGCCGGGGTACCGGGACCTGGTAAACGACTACTTCGAGAATCTCTCCAGGAACGGGAGCCGCAACTGAAGGTCCGGCCGGTGGTCTCCGCTCCCGGAGACCTTCGCCCCTGTCGCGACAACATGCCCACCGCGTTGATCAGCCACCCCGACTTCCTCCTGCACGATACCGGTCCCTTCCATCCGGAACGGCCGGACCGCATGACCTCCGTGCTGGCCCGACTCGGCCTGTCCGGCGATGTACCCGACGGCGCCCGTCAGGCCGGCCTGCTGTGCCTCTCGCCCGAGCCGGCTGGCGAGGCGCGGATCAAGGCCGTCCACGACGGGGCCTATGTCGACGCCGTTGTCGATTGGTGCGGGAAGGGATACCGGAATCTGCCCACCGGCGACACCACCGTTTCCTCCGCATCCGAGACCGTGGCCCGACTGGCCGCCGGCGCGGCCATGCGGGCGGTCGACGCGGTGCTGACCGGGGAAGCGGACCGCGTATTCTGTGTCGCCCGGCCTCCGGGGCATCACGCCGAATCCGACCGGGGGATGGGATTCTGTATCTACAACAACGCCGCCGTCGCGGCCCGTTACGCCCAGTCGCGGTTCGGGGTGGAACGGGTGGCCGTGCTGGACTGGGACGTCCATCATGGGAACGGGACCCAGGAGATTTTCTCTGAAGACCCGACCGTGTACTATTTCAGCATTCACCAGTATCCCCTCTATCCCTTCACCGGCGCGGAGCGGGAGACGGGAACGGGCGAAGGGGCAGGTTACACGATGAACGTCCCGGTCCCCGCAGGATCCGGCGACGAGGTCTTCGTCGATGTGTTGCGCGGCACGATCCTGCCGGCCATGATGGCTTACCAACCGGACCTCCTTATCCTCTCGGCGGGATTCGACGCCCACATGGACGATCCGCTCTCCGGCACCCTGGTCACGGACGCGGGTTTCCGGGCCATGACCCGCCTGGTGCTGGACTTCGCGGAAGACGCGTGCGGGGGCCGGCTGGTTTCCGTCCTTGAGGGCGGCTACGACCTCGAAGCCCTCGGCCGGTGCGTCGCGGACCATGTAAGCATGATGAACGCCTGAATGCCGTTTGGGGGAGTCGAACGATGCGATATAGAATCCTGGGGCGAACCGGTTTGCGCGTTTCCGAAGTCTCCCTCGGCACGGTCGAGCTGGGCATGGAGTACGGCCTGAAGGCGGGCGGCGAACCCGGCGTGCCCGCGGAGTCCGACGCCCGGATCCTGCTCAACCGGGCGATCGATTCGGGTGTGAACTTCATCGACACCGCGGCGCTGTACGGAAACAGCGAGGAGATCATCGGCCGGGCGCTCAAGGGCCGGCGGTCCGAGTACGTGCTCGCCACCAAGTGCGTGCACCGGCTGGAAGAAGGGCTGGATTACGCCGAATCGAGACGGAGCATCGCAACGTCCATCGACCGGAGCCTGTCCAGGCTGCAGACCGACCACATCGACCTGCTGCAGGTACACGGCCGGGACCTTCTCGAGCTGGAACTTCGTATGATCCGGGACGGCGAGGTGATGGAAGAGCTCGACAGGGCCCGGGAGGCAGGCAAGGTCCGATTTGCGGGATATTCGTCCTACAGCGAAGAGGCGGCGCTTGCGGCCATCGAGGATGGGCGGTGGGACACCCTGCAGATCCCCTGCAACATCCTGGACCGCCGATACCTGGTACGCGTCATTCCCGAGGCGCGTCGGTGCGGCGTGGGCGTCATCGTGCGATCCGCACTGCTGAAAGGCGCCCTGACCGAGAAGAGCAGGTTCATGCCCGACAGGCTGAAGCCCCTCGTCGCGCATATCGACCGGCTGGTCGAAATCCAGACCGCGACCCGTTTCAGCCTGCCCGAACTGGCCCTGCGCTTCGTCCTGTCGATCCCGGCCGTCTCCACCGTAATCGTCGGCGCCGACAAAATCGCGTACCTGGATGAAGCCGTTTCCGTGTCGGACGGACAGGGCCTTAGTGAGGAAACACTACTGGCGTTGGAAGATATGGCGCTGAACGATCCCTACCTGCTCAATCCGGGGAACTGGGGCATTCCCTGAACGCCGCCGCTCAGTCCATTCTGCGGTATACCCCGACCACCTTGCCCACGATGGATACCTCATCGGTGACAATGGGTTCCATGGTCGGATGGGCGGGCACGAGTTCGACCCGGTCGTTGCGCCGGTAGAATCGCTTGACCGTGGCCTCGTCGTCCAGCAGCGCGACGACCGTTTCGCCCGTCTCGGCCACGGGCTGCTCACGGACCAGGACGTAGTCGCCGTCCTTGATTCCGTCTTCGATCATGCTGTCTCCGTGTACCTCGAGAGCGAAGACATTCCCGCCCTGCTTCACCATGCCTGACGGAAAATCCATGTACTCCTCGACGTTCTCTTCGGCGAGAATAGGCAACCCGGCGGCTACACGGCCGAGGAGGGGGACCCGGACGACGTCACCGGCACCCGGCGCCGACCCGTCCCTGGCTCCAACGATTTCTATGGCGCGGGGCTTCATGGGATCACGACGGATATGGCCCTTCTTCTCAATCGCCCGTAGGTGGTCGTAAGCCGCACGGGTACTGATCCCGAACTGCTGTGCGATCTCTCTGACACTGGGAGGATACCCTATCTTGCCGACCTTTTTACGTATGTAATCGTAAACGTTCCGCTGCTTTTCCGTCATCGCTTTCATGAGGTTGAACTCCCTGAAGCTTCGTGCGCGAGGTATGGTGATTCTTGAGGATCTATATCGGCTGTCGGCAAAATATACACAACATACGGTTAGTCGTCAATAAAAAATTAATTACCGTCGTGGGCATGTCGTGATTTCTCGAATTGCAGTATAGCCGGGACGGCGTTAAAAATTCACGTGCACAGGCCGCCGGCCGTCATATATATTGATTCGACCGATCACGACCGCTTGAACCGGAGACCACCATGCCTGTAAATGAAATGATCCAGACCATGCTGGAGGAACTGCGCCAGATCGCAGATACCGAGGTGCACGTGGGCAAGCCGATGCAGATCGGCGATGCCTGGGTGGTTCCGGTTTCCAGGCTGTCCCTGGGGTTCGGCGCCGGTGGATTCGGCGGCGAGGACAATCAGAAGAGGGGAGCCGGGGGCGGTGTATCGGTCGAACCGCTCGCCTTCCTGGTCATCCAGCAGGACCGCGCGCAACTGCTGCACATGAACTCGCCCAGCAGCCCCATGGGCAAGTTGCTGGACATCATGCCGGACGTCATCGAGGAATTGAAGAGGTATACCCGAAAAGACGGAAAAGACGGCGATCAATAGACCAGGGGCGCCACGGTCTTGGAAATCAGCGCAATGGCTACCGTGGCCATGCCTACCAGCCCCGTGCCGCAGGCGTAGCCGGCCGCCAGGACCGGCGTGTACCGCATCCATTTCCGCCTGCCGAATTTCCGCTCCATGTAGAACCTGCCCAGCAACGCGCCCAGAAACTGCGGGATGAAGGCGTGGGGCACCGTGCCCACGCTGGCGATCACGCCGAAGATCAGCATGACGGGAAGGTTGAAGGCCGCCAGGACGGCATAGGCCAACACGCCGAAGGCCGCGCCGCCTATCATGTAGGGAATCTTCAACGCCTCGATCAGGTAGCTTGACTCGAACCCCGATCCTGCGGTACTGGAGTACCACAGCGCCTGCATCGTGGCCTGCTGCTGCCAGAACTTCTGCGCGTAGGGATAGGCCTGCGACGGTATGGGCGCGAGTCCCCAGACGAAGTGCCAGAACAGCAGGCTGCAGACAAGCAGGACCGGGATCATGACCAGTTCCGCCTTCAATACGCTCGTGAACCGGGTGCCGGTCAGCTCGACCTCGCGAAAGGCCTGGGCCTGGCCACCGTAATTAAATATGGGAATCGGCGCGAACCAGATGTCCACCCCCTTGTAGCCGCTGAGAATGAACGTGGCCTCCTTGATGAGGGGGAACTGCAGATCGGCGCCCGTGATGGCGCGCAGGCGGGCGCTCGCGTACGAGCTGAGCGGAGTATAGAAGAATCCGTAGAACACGAAGAAGAGGATGGGGAACCCGGGCACCAGGCGCCAGCTCAGGACGACGTAGCCTACCGTCAGGACCAGGAAGGCGCCGAAAATAACGGACATGGGAAAATCCCCCCGGCCGGGCGGCGTGCCGTACCCGCCGGACGGACCGGGTTTCGATCCTTCGCGCCTCGCATCGCCCGACCGTTTCCTGAGTCCGGACAGGATGCTCCATCCACCGATCAGGGCGACGGCGAATCCCGTGCCGATGCGGACGCTCATCCAGAAATCGATATCGTTGACGAGCGTGGTCTGGATGGCGTCCATGCCCGGCGACCAAGTGCGCAGGATGCCGAAATCGTAGAGCAGCGGATTGACGACCACGGTAAGCAACGCACCGATGGCGGAACCGACCACGATCCAAAAGGGCAGCACGAACCCCGTCAACACCGGCCCCAGTCCCAGTTCGACCGCCATGGCCGCGGCGGGCAGTATGTTCTCCGTATTGCGCGTCAGGTCGGCGAAGGGAATGGGAATCAGCGTGATCGGCTCAGCCAGCAGCGCGCCCGTGACGGCCGGTATGCCGATGTAGAACGCGCCGAAAACAAGTCCCAGCATGGCCCCGATGCTGAAGGCGCGCCAGCGCCACGATTCCTGGCCCGCGGAACTCTCCGCCAGGGCGGTGGCGCCCTCCGCCTGGATCGGGGCCAGGGGGAAGGGCAGCCGTTCCACGTCGGCCGTTACGCGAAAGAGTCCGTAACCCAGCGTGAAGGCGCTCGCACGGTTGAAGATGTGGAGCACGGCGATGAGCAGGATCGGCACCAGCCATTCCCCGTGCAGCAGCGTACGCAGTACGATGGCGTCGGAATCCGCGCCGGGAGAGATCCAGGAGGGGATCTGGTCGTCGATGCCGAAGGCCCGGGCGCCGGGGGACTGGACGAAGTACTGGTACCATATGAGCTGGGCGAAGGGCCCGCCGGACAGCGCCAGTCCCACGCCGGCGGTGAGGCTGGCCGCCACGTAGTACAGCATGTAGATTTCCTGGCGGCTGAGCGTGGTGAAAGACCGGCGCGCGACTTCGATGAACAGGATGATCGTGGTCCATTCCGCCGCGGGCCCCAGGCTTTGCCCGGCGATCAGGTTCAGATAGATCGAGCCCGGGATCATGAACAGCCCAAGAAAGACGATCCCGATGACCGTCTTTACATTGAACCCCTCCTCGTAGACCTGGGGATGGTCGGAAAAGGCGGAGGCTGACAGGTCGTCCTTGACGAGGGTCATGCCCTGGCGCTTTCGTTGGCGTTATGGATCCGCGGGGGGCACGACGTCGGGCAGTTTCAGCCAGACGTCCGTGACGCTGAAAAACCTGCCCGAGACGTGGCGGATGTCCTCGGAGTCGCGGACCAGCCTCAGGCCGTCGAACGTAAAACGGTCCTCGTACTGCTGGTTGTCATCGGTCACGAAGTAGAACACGTTGTCCAGCACGCTCCAGCGTCCATTCTGGATATTGACCGTCGTGGAATCCGATACGATGGTCGTATCGACCTGGCCGTACCGGCCGTCGGTGCTGAGGCGGAGGTGTCCGCGTACCAGTGGGGGTACCAGCGTAATCCGTTCCTCCGTGCTGCCGGAATCCGTCTGTATGGTTGTGTTGACCGTTCGGCTTTCGAGATCGTAGTTGCCCACGAGGGGCCGGGCGACGTTGCCGGGACCGACAACTTCCTCGCTGCACCCCGCAATCAACGCGCTGAAGAGCACACCGTAAGTCAGGATCTGCTTGATCAAGGCTTTCTCCGGCGGGTTGACCGCGGAATATGACCGCGGAATGGCGCCGCGGAACGGCGCCGCGAAACGGCACACGGGATGGCCCAGCGTACGCTATATCCCGGCGGCGATGTGGACCGATTTCGCGCGGCCGGTTCACCGGTCCGGAACGATTGAGATTATAGGCAAGCCCCTTGTGAACGTCAAGCGATTACAGGTTACCTCCGGCGGCATATTTCGCTTGACGTTTACCGGCCCGCGGATTAGAAGTGATGGGCATTTGCCAGGTGGTACTCCCGTGGCTCCAGGGATACGGATCACGAAGCCAGGCAATGCGTTTCGCCGTGGTATTGACGCGGCGGGACCGTACTTTCGCGTTACGGAAAAGCTACCTCACTGCAGAGGCGAATCCCATGACGGCGCTCAAGGCGGGCATCATAGGATGCGGAAACATCAGCGGCGTATACTTCGAGGCGGGACGCAAGTTCGAGGCTTTCGACGTGGTCGCCTGCGCCGACATGATCCCCGAACGGGCGCGGGCCAAAGCCTCCGAATACGAGGGTGTTGAAGCCCTTTCGGTGGAAGCCCTGCTGGACGATCCCGCTATCGAGATCGTCATCAACCTGACCATTCCCGCCGCCCATGCCGAAATCGCCCGGGCCGCGCTGGAACACGGAAAATCAGTGTATTCGGAAAAACCCATGGCGGTCCGGAAGGAAGACGGCCGTGCCTTGCTCGACCTCGCGAAACACACCGGGAAGCTGGTGGGCGGGGCACCGGACACCTTCATGGGAGCCGGCATACAGACCTGCCGCAAACTCATCGACGACGGCTGGATCGGCGAACCGGTGGCGGCCACGGCCTTCATGCTGAGTGCGGGGCACGAAAAATGGCATCCCGATCCCGCCTTCTTCTACAAGCCCGGCGCGGGGCCCATGCTGGACATGGGGCCGTACTACGTCACGGCCCTTGTCAATCTGCTGGGGCCGGTCGCCCGGCTCACGGGCGCTACGCGCATCACACATCCCGTGCGCACCATAACGAGCGAGCCCCTTCGCGGAGGGCAAATTGAGGTCGAGGTGCCCACGCACCTGGCGGGCCTTCTCGAGTTCGAAAGCGGACCCATCGGGACGATCGTAACCAGTTTCGACGTGTGGCACCATGAACTTCCCCGCATCGAGGTATACGGGTCGGAGGGCTCTCTGAGCGTGCCCGATCCCAATTCCTTCGGCGGGCCAGTGAAACTGCGCCGCGGCGGCGCGGAAAACTGGACCGAAATGCCCCTGAGCCACGGGTACGAGGAGCAAAGCCGCGGCCTTGGCGTGGCGGACATGGTCTATGCCTTGCGTTCGGGCCGGCCGCACCGGGCCAGCGGCGAACTCACCCGCCACGTGCTGGACGTCATGCTGTCCATCGAGGAATCGTCGGAATCGGGACGGCACATCACACTGGAAAATACCTGTGCCCGGCCGGCCCCGCTGCCGCTCGGGCTGGCGCCTTATACGCTGGATCCTTGATTTATGCCCGAGCACCCCGTAAGAACCCTGTCCGATCTGCTGCCGCGCCTCGAAAGGCTGATGGGCCGCATCGAAACGCTGGTCTCTGCCTACACGGGAGGGTCGACCGGGCGAACCGGGCAGTCCGGCGCGTCAGACGACGCGTTCGCCGGCTCCATCGCGTTCCGGTGGGGGAAGCGTGGAGAAAGGGGCTGCCTGGAACCGATCGTGCATCCCGACCTGGTGGACCTGTTCGATCTCTTCGGTCTTGACCGCGAGATAGGGATCCTGGAGCGGAACACCCGCCAGTTCGTCCGGGGGATGCCCGCGAACAACGTGCTGATCTGGGGTGAGCGCGGAACCGGCAAGTCTTCGGTGGTGAAGGGCCTCCTGGCCCGGTTCGCCGGCGAGGGTCTTCGCATGATCGAGGTCCGCCGGCAGGACCTGACGGATCTGCCCGAGATCGTCGAACTCCTGTGGGACCGGCCCGAGCGGTTCGTCCTGTTCTGCGACGACCTGTCCTTCATGGAAGACGAATCCATTTATCTCGAGCTCAAGGCGCTCCTCGAGGGCAGTCTTTCCGCGCGTCCCGACAACGTGCTCGTCTACGCCACGTCGAACCGCAGGCACCTGATGCCGGAGAAGCTCGCCGACAACACCTTTCGGTTCAGTCCGGACGACGATGAAATCCACCCCCAGGAAACCGTGGAGGAGAAAGTCTCGCTGAGCGACCGGTTCGGCCTGTCCATCGGTTTCTACCGGATCACCCAGGACACCTATTTCCGGATCGTCCGCCATCTCGCCGATCAGCGCGGCATCGACATGGACGCGGGACTGCTGAGACGGGAATCCCTCCGGTGGCTTCAGCGCGCCAGCGGCCGTTCCGGCCGGGTGGCGCGGCAGTTCGTGGACGACCTCGAGGGACGAATCAAACTGGGCGAACTGCCGTAGACCAGGGCCCAGTTTAAACTGGGCGAACTCCCGTAGATTCCGACCCGCCGCGATATTTCGGAAACCGCATTTCTTTCCCGCTTGACACGTTATTTTGCACGGCCTAATTATGTAGATTGGATTTTCTCGATAACCGCTTATTGAACCCGTGTGTAACCGGGTGCCCGGTTTTGCGGCTATTTCGATTTCGCAGTCCACAGTTCAAGGTAAACAGCAAAGGAGTGTGTCTTGCACGCATTCGATTACGCCACGCCTGAAAGCGTGGCCGATGCGGTCGTGATGCTCAGCGATCAAGGGAAAAACGCCTGTGTGCTCGCGGGCGGTACGGACCTGATCGTTCAGCTCCGTGAGAACCGCAGGCGGACCGATCTCGTGGTGGACGTCAAGCGCATCGCCGAACTGAACGCGTTGTCCTACGACGCCGCGACGGGCGTCACGATCGGGGCGGCCGTGCCCTGCTACCGGATCTACGGGGACGCGGAAATCGCCGCGGCCTATCCGGGACTCATGGACGCGGCCAGACTGGTGGGCGGCACGGGGATCCAGGGCAGGGCCAGCCTGGGTGGGAACCTGTGCAACGCCTCCCCGGCGGGCGATACGATTCCTCCCATGATCGTCCTTTCCGGCGAGGCGGAAATCGCCGGTCCGAACGGAACGCGGAAAGTGGCCGTGGAAGACTTCTGCACGGCGCCCGGCCGTACCGTGCTGGAGGACGGCGAGTTTCTGGTGTCGCTCCATTTCCCGGCGCCGGCACCGAACTCCGGCGCCTTCTACCGCCGCTTCATCCCCCGCAACGAGATGGACATCGCCGTGGTCGGCGTCGGCGCGTCCGTCGTGCTCAGCGAAGACCGGTCCTCGTTCGTGTCGGCGCGCATCGCCGTCGGCGCCGTGGCACCGACGCCCCTCTTCGTGCGGGAGGCCGGGGACGCCCTGGCCGGACAGCCCGTTTCCGACGAATCGATCCAACGGGCGGCCGACCTCGCCCGCGACGCGGCCCGGCCCATCAGCGACATGCGGGGCACCGCCGAATACCGCAAGCATCTGACCAGCGTATTGACGCGCCGGGTTGTGGAAGGCGCGGTTCAACGAGCCAAGGAGTAGCCGTCGATGTCGAAAAAAGTACACGTACAGACCACCATAAACGGAGAAGCCGTCGATTTCCTCTGCGAACCGCGCAACAGCCTGCTCGAAGTGCTGCGCGACGACCTGGATCTCACCGGCGCCAAGGAAGGATGCAACAACGGCAACTGCGGGGCATGCAACGTGATCATGGACGGCAGGCTGGTCAACTCCTGCTGCGTGCTGGGGGTCGAAGCCGACGGATGCGAGATCACGACCATCGAAGGCATCGGTTCCGCCGCCAACCTCCATCCGCTGCAGCAGAAGTTCCTCGAACACGCGGCGCTGCAATGCGGAATCTGCACGCCCGGATTCATCGTTTCCGCCAAAGCGCTGCTGGACGAGAACCCGAACCCCTCGGAAGACGAGGTGCGCTACTGGCTGGCCGGCAATCTGTGCCGATGCACGGGGTACGACAAGATCGTGCGCGCGGTCCTGGACGCCAGGAACGGCGCCTGACCGGCTGAATGATCTGAAAGCAATGACTCAACGGAGGGAACAGACGTGTCACAAAACGGACATAAGGTCATCGGCACCCGCCCGATTCGCCACGACGGGGTGGACAAGGTCACCGGCCGGGCGATCTACGGCGCCGATATCCAGCTGACTGGACTGCTGCACGGCGCCATCAAGCGCAGCCCCCATCCCCACGCGCGGATCAAGAACATCGACACCAGCCGCGCGGAGGCCCATCCGGGCGTGCGGGCCGTCGTTACCGCCCACGACCTCCCGCAGATCGCGGATAAACTCGCCGACCTGGGCGAGGCGATCGTCAACCTGCGCGACGCCAGCAACAACGTGCTGGCCTACGGCAAGGTGCTCTACAAGGGGCATGCCGTGGCCGGCGTGGCCGCGATCAACCTGCACGTGGCGCAGGAGGCGGTGGAACTGATCGACGTGGAATACGAAGTGCTGCCCCACGTCACGGGCGTGCTGGAAGCCATGGAGGACGGCGCTCCGATCCTGCACGAGGACATGAAAACCACGTCCATGGGAGAGGAGACGGACAAGGTCAGCAACGTCGCGAACCACTTCCAGCACAAGATGGGCGAACCGGACGACGGTTTCGCGGAAGCCGACGTGGTGATCGAACGGGAGTTCACGACCCAGACCGTCCACCAGGGCTACATCGAGACCCATAACGCCACGGCCCACTGGAACGAAGAAGGCCAGCTCACCATCTGGACGAGCACGCAGGGCGCTTTCTCGGTACGGGACCAGATGGCCGAAATCCTCCAGATGCCCGTTTCGAAGGTCAAGATCGTACCCCTCGAGATCGGCGGCGGCTTCGGCGGCAAGATCTCCGTCTACCTGGACCCGGTCGCTGCGTTGCTTTCCAAGAGGACCGGTCACCCGGTAAAGATGACGATGACCCGGGACGAGGTCTTCGAGGGAACGGGCCCGACGCCGGGCTCCTACCTGAAGGTCAAAATGGGCGCCACCAGCGACGGCCGGCTCACGGCCGCCACGGCCTACATGGCTTACGAGGCCGGCGCTTATCCTGGTTCGCCGGTCGGTGCGGGCGCGGGCTGCATATTTACGCCCTACGACATACCCAACGTCCAGATCGACGGGTACGACGTGTGCGTGAACAAGCCCAAGACAAACGCCTATCGTGCGCCGGGCGCCACCAACGCGGCCTACGCCACCGAGACCGTCGTGGACGAGATCAGCGAGAAGCTCGGGGTGGACCCGCTCGAGTTCCGAGTGAAGAACGGCGCGAAGGAAGGCACCCGCCGGGCCGACGGTCCCGTGCACCCGCGCATCGGTTGCATTGAGACTACGGAGGCCGCCCTCAACAGCGAACACTACCGCTCTTCCCTCGCGAAGTCGGGGAACGGCAAGGTCCGCGGCCGGGGCGTCGCCTCGGGTTACTGGTTCAACTTCAATGGCGGCCGGTCGGCCATTTCCGTGAGCATCAATCCCGACGGCACCATCAACATGCTGGAGGGTTCCACGGATATCGGCGGCACGCGGGCCTCCATTGCCATGCAGCTGGCCGAGACCATCGGCCTCGAGGCCACCGACATCAAGCCCTACGTCGTGGATACGGACTCGATCGGCTATACCGACGTGACCGGCGGCAGCCGCACGACCTTCGGAACGGGTTACGCCGCCCATGCCACGGGCCAGGCCCTCATCCGGGAGATGAAGGAAAGGGCCTCCAAGCTCTGGGACGTGCCTGCCGATGCCATTGACTTCGAGGACGGAGTCTTTTCCTATCGGGATGACGCGGAGAAGCGGGGCAGCTTCAAGGAACTGGCGAGCCAGGCCGGCGACGCCGGCGGTCCCGTGGTTGCCCAGGTGAGTACGAATCCCGACGGCAGCGGTGGCGGCGCTTTCGCCACCCACGTCGTGGACGTCGAGATCGACCGGGAAACCGGCAAGGTGGATATACTCCGGTATACCGCGGTCCAGGACGCCGGGACGGCCATTCACCCAAGCTACGTGGAAGGCCAGATGCAGGGCGGCGTGGTGCAGGGGATCGGCTGGGGCCTGAACGAGGAGTACATCTACAACGACGAAGGTTCCATGACCAATGCCAGTTTCCTGGATTACCGCATGCCCACGACCCTCGACCTGCCCATGATCGAGACCATCATCGTGGAAGTGCCCAACGAGTCCCATCCCTACGGCGTCCGGGGCGTCGGCGAAGTGCCGATCGTACCGCCGCCGGCCGCCCTCGCCAATGCCATCTACGACGCGACTGGCGTAAGGCTGCGCGACCTGCCCATGTCGCCGCCCCGGGTCCAGAAAGCCCTGGCGGAGAACGGCGGGTAGGCGCGGACTGGGGAAGCGTTTTTGAAGCGAAGACGCTAGAGTGAAGACGCAAAGGGCGGGGAAGGATTCTCCCGCCCTTTTGCTTTACTTGAAGGCCTTGCCAGATCCCGGGCTGGCCGAGTGCGCAGGACAGTGCATAAAGCGCATAGCAACGAAAGCTGATCCATGGCCACCATCTACATCCCGTCCCTCATGCGCGACCTGACCGGCGGCAAGGAGATCATCCACATCGAAGGGGCCGACATGCGTCAGATCATCGCCAACCTGGAGACGGCCTACCCGGGTTTTAAGCAGAGGTTGCTGGAGGAAGGGACGCAGCGGATCAAACCCAACATCGCGGTCATGATCGACGGCCGCAATGCCCGCCGCATCCTGCTCGACAAGGTGAACGAGGACAGCGAGATCCACTTCCTGCCCGCGATCAGCGGGGGTATTTAAGGGGAGTTGAGGGAAACCTACAACTTACGGTTCAACTTGAGCAGGTGATCGACGGTCAGGACCTTGTTGGCCGAGGAACCTCGTTGGCCGGCCGACTTCCGATTCGCCGGTTTCTTTCTCCGGTTCTTGCGTGAGACCACCTTCCCGGACGCTTCCGTCTTCCCGGCGTCTTGTGCCTTCGAGGTCGAGTCTGCCTTCACGGACGGATCTCCCTTTTCGGTTGCTTCCGCCTGCCCGTCCGCACTCGTGCGCTCCGCCGCCTTCACATTCCCGCCTTCGGTCTGCCCATCCTGCCGGCGCTTCGATGGCCGGCGCCTTCGCCTGCGCTCGGGCTTCCCGTTGCCACGTTCCTTGCCCTCCCGCATCGACAGCGAGATCCGGTTTCGTTCGTGGTCCACGCCGAGTACCCGCACCTCGACCAGCTGCCCCACCTTGACGGCTTCGCCGGCATGCTTGACATACCGGTCCACGAGCTGGCTGATGTGCACGAGCCCATCGAGGTGGACCCCTACATCCACGAAGGCACCAAAGTTCGTGACGTTGGTCACGACGCCGTTGAGCCGCATGCCCTCCTTGACTTCATCGATGCTATTTACCCCTTCGGTGTACTGGACGGGCTTGAACTCCTCGCGGGGGTCGCGCCCGGGCCGCGCCAGTTCTTCCAGGATATCTTCGAGCGTAGGCAGCCCCACGGTATCGTTCACGTAGGTATCGAGCTCGATACGGCCGCGGACCGCTGAATCGTCCATGAGCTCGTTGACGCTGCAACTTTGATCGGAAGCCATCCGGTCCACGATTTCATAGCTCTCGGGGTGCACGGCACTGGCGTCCAGGGGGTTCTCGGCGTTCCCGATTCTCAGGAAACCCGCGGCCTGCTCGAAGGCCCTCGGACCGAGGTTCGGCACCTGCTGCAGATCCGTCCTCGAGACGAAGGGACCCGCTTTCTCCCGGTGGGCCACGATGTGCTTCGCCAGCGCGGGTCCAATGCCGGACACGTAGGAAAGGAGTTGAGCGCTCGCCGTGTTTACCTCGACGCCGACGTTGTTCACGCAACTCGTCACCACGTCGTCCAGGCTCTTCTTCAGCGATGCCTGGTCGACGTCGTGCTGGTACTGCCCGACGCCTATGGACTTGGGATCGATCTTGACCAGCTCGGCCAGGGGATCCATGAGCCGGCGGCCGATGGAAATCGCCCCGCGTACCGTAACGTCCAACCGCGGGAATTCCTGCCGGGCCTCGGCAGACGCCGAGTAGACCGAAGCGCCGCTTTCGTTCACGAGCACGATGGACGGATCACCGGCAAGCTCGATCGTACGGAGGAACTGGGTGGTCTCCCGTCCGGCCGTCCCGTTGCCCACGGCGATAGCATCGAATTCGTACTGCTCGTGCAGGGTCCGCACGATCCGTGCCGCCCTTTCCTTCTTCTTGTCCCCGGAATGAGGAAAGATGCTGGCCCGGTCCATCAGTTTGCCCTGTTCGTCGAGACACACGACCTTGCAGCCCGTGCGGAAACCGGGATCGACCGCCATGATGCGGCGGCGGCCCAGGGGAGGCGCCATCAGCAGCTCCCGCAGGTTCCGCGCGAAAACGAGGGTCGCCTCCTGCTCGGCCTTCTGCCGGACAAGGGACCTCAACTCCGTTTCGAGGGAGAGTGAGAGCAGGCGGCGGTAGCCGTCGGTAACGGCCAGGCGGACCTGTTCGGACGCGGGACCTTCTCCCTTGACGAAGAGCTCCTCGAGTCGCGCAATCGCCTCGCCTTCCGGCGGGGCAATGGTCATTCGCAGCACGTCTTCTTTCTCGCCGCGCCGCATGGCGAGCACGCGGTGAGAAGGCGCTTTCACCGCCGTCTCGGACCAGTCGAAATAGTCCCGGAACTTGATCCCCGACGATTCCTTCTCCGCGACCACCGTGGACCGGATGACCGCCTTTTCGTGGAACAGCCGGCGCAGGGCCGACCGTGCCGTCGTATCTTCATTGATCCATTCGGCGATGATGTCGCGCGCGCCGGACAGGGCGTCCTCGGCGGTATCGACTTTCTTCTCCGGATCGACGAAAGGAGCGGCTTCGGCTTCCAGATCCATTTCCCCCTGCTCGAAAATGCGCTTCGCCAGGGGTTCCAGACCCCTTTCCCGGGCTGCTGTGGCCCGCGTGCGCCGTTTCGGCCGGTAGGGAAGGTAGGTATCTTCCAGTACGGTCAGGGTTTCCGCGGTCCGTACCTTCGATTCCAGCTCGTCCGTGAGCAGGTCGCGGTCCTTCAGGGAGGCAAGGATCGAGGTCCGGCGCTTCTCCAGTTCCCGGAGCTGGCCGATCCGGTCGCGGATCGCCGTAACGGCCACCTCGTCGAGCGAACCGGTCCTTTCCTTGCGGTAACGCGCGATAAAGGGGACCGTGGCCTCTTCGTCCAGCAGGCGCGCGACGGCTTCCACCTGCTCGGACCGAATCCCCAGTTCACCGGATATCTTCGTGATGTGCGTGTCGTCACTCATGTATGATTGTGGCCTTGTCTGTCCTCAGCTCGTCCGCTCTCACCTGGCCCTGCCTGGTCTGATCTGCTTGTTCACGCGCCCAGGATCTCCCTCAGCCGCCGGGCCACCCGTTCCGGTTCGCCCGCCTTCAGGCAGACCGGGCCGAAGAGCACGATCCCTTCCGAGACTCTCCCGGTATTGGCCTGGATGGGAGGATCGCCCTCCTGCATTGCGAGGACCACGTCCAGGGCGGTCTTGCCCGTCACGGACTCATCCAGTTTCAGCACGGCCATCGGCACCTCGCTGGGCCTGCTGTCGGTATCGATCGTGAACCGGCAACCTGGAATCTCCCCTGTGGCGGCCACGAGTTCATCCATGCGGTCCCGCCACGCCGCCGCGCGCGCTTCCAGGTGTTCACCGGCAAAGCGCTCCAGCGCGGTCAGCAGGCCCACGATTTGTTCCTTGCCGACCTTGCAGGGTCTCCCGATGCCGTGATGAGGCGCGCCGGGCAGGATCGACTTGTCGATGAGGGATTCCGGTGGATTCCACTGCGGTTTCAGTACGTCCATGTCCAGGTGTTGTAGCGCCACGCACATGATGAGGTCCCGGCGGCCGCAGAGGATCCCCGAACCCTGGGGACCGCCGATGGCCTTTCCGCCGCTGAAGGCCACGAGGTCGGCGCCCATGGAGATGTATGCCTGCAGGTTCGACCGTGGCGGTAACTGTCCGGCGGCGTCGACGATCACCGGTACGTTGTGGGCGTGGGCGACTTCGACGACTTCTTCCAGGGGAGGCAGGGCGCGGGGATGGGCGACGTAGCAAACGGCCGCCGTGCGCTCCGTGATGGCGTCGGCGACCTCCCACGCTTCGGTGTCCCGCACGCCGGCCCCGCTGTAGCGGTCCGCGATCCCTACTTCGACGAGCTTTACACCGACGGACCGGATCGCGTGGTCGTAGAAATTCCGCTGGCTGCGGGACATGATGACTTCGTTCTTCATGCCCTCCGTGTCCGGCAGCCGGTTCATCTTGCCGGGGTCCGGGCCGGTGACGCAGGCCGCGGTGCCCAGGAGGAGTCCCGCCGCCGCGCCGGAGGTGACGTATCCCGCTTCCGCCCCGGTGATTTCCGCGATTACCTCGCTCGCACGGGCCTGGAGTTCGGCTATGTCGACGCAGAACTGCGACGCCTCGTGCATGGCGTCGGCGACTTCGGGATCCATGATGCTGCCGCTGAGCCGGGTGGACGGACCCGAAGCGTTGATGATCGTGCGTACTCCGATCGTCTCGTATATGTTGGGCATGTATTCCCTGGCATGAATCAAAGGGCGGTGTTTCGAAAGCAGCACTAATGCTATTACATCGTCCCGTGGTTTGCAACCTGTTTTTTCCGGGCGAGGGCCGGGGTGCTCCGATCTGCCAGTAATGAATTGACTTGAACCATCGCCAGGGGTACTTTACACGGATGGAAATACCATCATGGCGTGGCGCCGAACCCCATGCCGAACCCCATGTCGAATCGAACTCTTACCAGACTGTAAGCCAATGGCCCACAAAGACTTAAATTTGTTCGTCGACCTGCTTCGGGAAGAAGGTGAGTTGAAGGAAATCACCGCGGAGATCGATCCCGAACTGGAGATCAGCGCCATCGCGGACCGCGTGGTCAAGCAGAACGGGCCGGCATTGCTCTTCACCAACGTAAAGGGCCATTCCGGCATACCCGTGCTGATCAATACCTTCGGGTCGAGACGCCGCATGGAGCTGGCCCTGAGTACCGGGGACCTGGACGACATCGCGGCCGAAATCGCCGACCTGATCAATCCCCAGGTGCCGGCCTCCCTTGCGGGAAAACTCCAGCTCCTGCCCCGGCTCGCCCGGTTGAAAGATACCCAGAGCAGGACCGTGCGCAACGGCCCCTGTCAGGAAATAGTCGAGACCGACGCGGCGTCTCTCGAAAGTATCCCGGTCATCAAGTGCTGGCCCGGCGACGGCGGTAGGTACATCACCTTTCCCCAGGTCATTACGAAACACCCCGTAAAGGATACGCGGAACGTGGGCATGTACCGGCTCCAGGTCTTCGACGAGAAAACCCTGGGGCTTCACTGGCAACGGCACAAGGGCGGCGCCCATCACTACCGCGTCGCGGAGGAGATGGGCGAGCGGCTGGAGGTCGCCATTGTGCTCGGGCCCGATCCGGAGACCATGTACGCCGCGACGGCGCCCCTGCCCGATGAGATCGATGAGTACATGCTGGCCGGATTCCTTCGCAGGCAACCGGTCCAGCTGGTGAAGTGCCGTACGGTGGACCTGGAGGTGCCGGCCAACGCCCAGATCGTCCTGGAGGGGTACGCCGAACCCCATGAACGGCGCGTGGAGGGGCCCTTCGGAGATCACCAGGGCTACTACTCGCTGCCCGACGAATACCCCGTGTTCCACCTCACCGCCATCACGCGGAGAAAAGACGCCATCTACCCGACGACTATCGTCGGACCGCCGCCGCAGGAAGACGGGTGGCTCGGAAAGGCCACCGAACGCATCTTTCTCCCGCTGCTCAAGACTACCCTGCCGGAAATCGTGGACATCGACCTGCCCGTCGAAGGCATCTTCCACAACCTGGCCATCGTCTCCATCGACAAGCGCTATCCGGGCCACGCTCGGAAGGTGATGCACGCCCTCTGGGGCCTGGGCCAGATGATGTTCACCAAGGTGATAATCGTTGTGGACAAGGATGTGGACGTGCATAATATGCGGGAAGTCGCCTGGCGGGTCGGCGTTGCCATCGATCCGAAGCGGGACCTGCTGATCAGCGAGGGTCCCTGCGACGTCCTGGATTTCGCCGCGCAGACCGCCGACGTAAGCGGCAAGCTCGGCATCGACGCCACCGAGAAATGGCCGGACGAGGGGTTCGACCGGGGGTGGCCGGAAATCCTGCGCATGCCCGAAGAGGTCGACCGGCGCATCGACAAGCTCTGGCCGGAACTGGATTTGTAACCCGGTCGATGCTGGAGGCGGACCGCCCGGTTTCGGCCCACCGGTTTCGGTCCCGGCGTACCCTTAATCCGCTGGCTCAACTAAGTCTTGCGGAACCTCTGCCGGTTTAGTTTAATTACTCAACATTTCAATTTTGCACTGCACTTTTATTCAAGCCTTGCCGGCTGTCTGCGCGGAACCGTTCGCTCCCGTGCATTCGTGCGGTCCAGTGTTCTCGTGCGGCCCCGCGTGCATCCCGGCAGGAAGGGAGGACAGATGTTTTTCGTAGTCTCTGCGACACATAAGGCGGAAATGGCACAGGAAAGGCTTCGTCTGCAGGAATCATTTGCCGCCTACATTCACGACTCCACCCATCATCCCGATGTGACCGTGCATCACGGCGGGCAAACGCTCAGTGAGGGTGACCGGTCCGTCACCGGTTTCGTCCTCGTGCTCGAGGCGCCCTCGATCGAGGTGGCACGGGCCTTTGTCGAAGGCAGTCCCTATGCCCAGGCGGGCACCTTCGCCGAGTCTCACGTCCGCCCATGGAACTGGTTGACCGGACGGCCCGGCTGAGCGAAACGCTGCCACCGCTCATTTTCGGATCGGGTCCACGGTGGATTCCGTACATCTCCGGGCGTAAGAGCGCCCGGTGTGCGTAGACTGGCCAGGGGATTCCTGTGAGCAGCCGTGACGTGCAAAGCGCTTCTTCCGTTCAATACGAACCCGACGAACATCCTCCGGCGCTTGTGTCGCTGGGCAGCGGCCTGCAACTGGTCGTTCTCGGTATCACAAGCATCATCTTCATCCCCACTATCATCATACGGGCCAGCGGCGGAACCGAGGCGTACCTGTCCTGGGCCGTGTTCGGCGCCGTCGCCGTCAGTGGGATCTGCACGGCGCTGCAAGCCGTCAGACTGAGCCGGGTCGGAGCGGGATACCTACTCTTCATGGGTCCCGCCGGCGCCTTTATCGGGGTCTGCGTCAGCGCCCTCGTCGAAGGCGGTCCGGCGCTGCTCGCCACCCTGGTCGTCGCATCGTCACTTGTCCCGATCGTGATATCGATGCGGCTGGCCCTGTTCAGGCGGCTTCTCACACCGACCATCGTCGGCACCGTGAACATGCTGATACCTGCGACCGTGCTGCCGGTCGTATTCAGCCGCCTGGCCGACGCACCGCAGGACGCGGCGCTCAGTGCACCGCTCACCGCAGTAGCGACGGGCCTGGTCATCGGCGGCATTTCCCTTACGGCAGGGGCGACACTGCGTCTGTGGGCTCCGCTCATCGGGGTGATCGCGGGTTCGGTCATCGGTGGATCGTTGGGTCTCTATGACTTCGACCTGATCACCCGGGCTCCCTGGTTCGGGTTGCCACTGGGCAGTTGGCCGGGTATCGGTTGCGACCTCGGTCCGGCCTTCGTGGGACTTCTGCCTGCCTTCGCTTTTGTGGCCCTCATCGGCGCTATCCAGACGATTACCGGTGCGGTCGCCATCCAGCGCGTGTCGTGGCGCCGGCCGAGGGCCGTGGACTACCGTGCGGTGGAGGGTGCGGTAACGGCGGACGGTATCGGTAAACTGCTCTCTGGCATCGCCGGGATCGTGCCGACTCAGACCATCGGCGTCAGCGTCCCGACCGTTGAGCTGACGGGGGTCGCGGCCCGCCGCGTGGGCATCATTGCCGCCGGCGTGCTGATCGTGCTGGCGTTCCTGCCCAAGTTCCTCGCCATGATCCTGGCTATTCCCAGCGCGGTCGTGGTCGCCTATCTGACCGTCGTGCTGGCGTTGACCTTCGTCCGAGGGATGACCGAGGTGGTGCAGGGCGGGATCGACCATCGCAAGGCACTGATCGCAGGCGTCGCCTTCTGGGTCGGCGTCGGCTGCCAGAACGACCTCCTGTTCCCCGAGGTTCTCGCGGAGTTGGGAGGCGGCCTGCTGGCGAACGGCATAACGGCCGGCGGTATCATGGCGATCCTCATGACCCTGTTTCTGGAAGCGACGGCCCCGCGCGGCAGCCGGATCGAGGTGGCGCTGGACCTGTCCGTGCTTCCGAAGATCAGGACATTCCTCGAGGTGTTCGCATCCCGCAATGGTTGGGGACCGGAGATGGTCCGCCGTCTCGACGCCGCCAGCGAGGAGACGTTGCTGACGCTGATCGAACAGGACGTGGACCGGAAGAGCAGCGACCGGCGGCGCCTGCTTTTGAAGGCGCGCAGGGAAAGCGGCGGCGCGCTCCTCGAGTTCATTGCCGCGGCGGGCGAGGAGAACCTTCAGGACCGGATCGGATTACTGGCGGACAGGCCCGACGACGTGCTGGTGGAACGGGAAGTCTCGCTACGGCTGTTGCGGCACATCGCTTCCTCCGTACGCCACCAGCAGTTCCACGACACGGATATCGTTACCGTCCACGTGAAAGTTCCCGAACCGGATAAAAACCAGCCGAGTACATCATGAGACGCGAAGGATGAAACGCGAAGAAACCGGCGAGGCGGAAGGTACCGGCGTTCCGGGAGAAGCCGGCGTTCCGGGAGAAGCCGGCGTTCCGGGAGAAGCCGCGGCGCCCATCAGTCCGCCGACACATGAAGCAGCATTCGAACGGGCCTGGACCAACCCGGGCAACACCCGAATAGAGCTGGATCCAGTCGACATCAACGGGACACTGGCCCGTTATTACCGCACGAACAAGCCGCTCAGGTTCACCCGGACCATGCTGTGGGACATGGAGGTGAAGAAGGCGTTCCGGCCCGACCTTTACATTCCTTCTGTGGTAAAGAAAGGCAGTTCCCGCTATTGGAACCGGCAGGCATCGACCGGCGGAGCCGAATCCTTCGTGCGATGCTCGCGGCAGCGCCTCTGGCTTGAACCGTCGAAGCATGGGCTGGTTCTCGAACGCGTCTTTCTCAACCCCGGGCGGCAGCGCGTCACATTCATCGGCACGTCGGAACTGCCCGGCATGGATGGGAGTCCGCTTCGAGCAGGCGATAAACAGCCGCTCTTTCACGTTGAGCATTCGGTCGATGGCAATGAATTGCGGCCGCTGAACCTGTGGCGCATCGTTTACCTCACCGACGGACCCCGGCAAGAACTGATCGAGCGGTTCACGCTGGCGAAGGACGTGTGGCTGCGCGAGTTCGTCGAAATCTACATCCGGCGGGACTTGAAGATCGCGTTGAACCGGAGGGAGCTTCCCGGATGAAGATCCTGGAAATCCGCCACGTGGGGTTGCTGTCACCCGCGACCGCGATCCATGCAAAGTTTTACCTCGAGGCCTGGGGACTCCGGCAGGCCGGAGAAGACCGTTCGGTCGGCGAGGACCGGCACGCGCGTTATTTCCGCGGAGCGTCGACCGAGCATCACATTCTCAGTCTGCATGCGGCGAAGCGGCCTGGGCTGCACCACCTGGCCTTCAGCGTTGACGGATGCGAGGCGGTCGACGGGGCGGCAACCGAGCTCGAACGCCGGGGAATCACCATCGTGGCCAATCCGGGCGTCCTGGACGAACCTGGCGGCGGATACGGTTTGCGTTTTCTGGACCCGGAAAACCGCTGCATCGAGCTGTCGGCCGGGGTGGCCCGACACACGAATGAAGGAGCCGATGCCAACGGCGGGTCCGATGCCAACGGCGGATCCGATGCGAACGGCGGATCCGATGCGAACGGCGGGCCTCTCCGGCTGTGCCACGTGGGACTCAACACGGCGCGGTTCGATCAGATCGTGGCGTTCTATACCGATGTGCTCGGGTTCCGGGTCTCGGACTGGATCGAGGACCAGATGGTCTTCCTGCGATGCGGCCGGAGACATCACGTCGTCGTGTTCACCCGCGCGGATCACGCATCGGTCAACCACGTCGCGTACGGGATGTCCGGCGTGGACGCCTTGATGAAAAGGGTCTCCAACCTTCGTGACCGGGGGCAGGAACCCGACTGGGGGCCGGGACGTCACGGCCCCGGCAACAACATCTTCTGCTACTACAAGGATCCGGCCGGATACGTGAACGAATGCTCCAGCGACCTGGCGTACATCGAAGACGAAGCAACGCACGAACCCGCGGTATGGCGAAGAGTGCCGGAAACGATGGATTACTGGGGTACGGCAGGGGCGCCCGGTTTCGGCGTTCGGAAGGCGATGGCCGGCGACCCGGATCCCGGCTGGACGGCACAGGGCCTCGTCGAGACGAGGTGATTCTTATTGTGAAAAAGGGCTCGGAAGTGCATTATAAGAGGGAAGCGTGTGGCGGGTCGGCGTCTGCAGAGGACGCCCGCCGGTTGAAACTGAACGACTGTTTTTGAGGAGGCGGTTTTGTTCGAGGCATTGATCGCCGCGGCAGGTCTGGAAGACATCCACAAGAAAGTGGAAGCGGGCGAGCGGCTCTCGGCCGACGACGGGAGACGGCTGTACCGGAACGGGAACCTTCCCGCCATCGGCTACCTGGCCAACCTGGTGCGTGAGCGGATGCACGGCGACCGGGTATACTTTGTGCGCAACCAGCACCTGAACTACACCAACATCTGCAACAAGAGCTGCCTGTTCTGTTCGTTTTACGCCCTGCCTAAAGACCCCGAGGGCTACGTGCTTTCGCCCGACGACATCAGGGCGAGGATGGAGACCTACGCCGAGATTCCCATCTCCGAGATCCACATGGTCGGGGGCGTGAACCCGAAACTGCCCTACGACTACTACCTGGACATCGTCCGGGTGATCAAGGAAGTCCGGCCCGGGGTGTCCCTCAAAGCCTACACCATGATCGAACTCGAGCAGATCCGGAGAATCGGCAAGAAGTCCATGGCCGAGACCCTGCTGGATCTGAAAGAAGCCGGGGTGGACGCCCTGCCCGGCGGCGGGGCCGAGGTCTTCAGCGAACGGGTGCACGAGGAACTGTTCCAGGCCAAGTCGGATTCGGACAAGTGGCTCGAGACCGCGCGCGTCGCCCACGAGGTGGGCCTGCCGTCGAACGCCACCATGCTGTACGGCCACGTGGAGCAGACGGAGGAGAAGGTCTACCACCTCATGAAACTGCGTGAACTGCAGGACGAGACGAACGGCCTGCTGGCCTTCATCCCCCTGTCGTGGCACCCTGAACGTACGGCGATCGAGCATCTCCCTGGACCGACCGGCCAGATGGACCTCCGGGAGATCGCGGTAGCCCGGCTCATGCTGGACAACGTACCCCACATCAAGTCGTTCTGGATCATGAACACCCCGGCGGTGACGCAGGTGTCGCTGTGGTACGGCGCGGACGACATGGACGGCAGCGTCCTGGAGTACGAAATCACCCGGAACCCGGTCACCGACCGGATGCAGGCCCTGACCCACACGCAGATGCTCGATATGATCAGCGAATCGGGGCGCCAGCCCGTCGAACGCGACGCGCTCTATCATATCGTCGACCGGCCCGAAACGATCCGTCCGGCCTATATGGAGACCGCCAACGGGGCAGAGGCCGCCGGGGCGAAGGCTAGCGGAGCGAAGGCCAACGGGGCGAAGACCGCCGCGGCACCGGGCCAGGGATAATCCCCATGATCACCGATATCGCGGAAAAAGTCCTGTCCGGAACGCGGCTGACTGCCGAGGACGGGAGGCGTCTTTTCCAGCACCCGAACGTCACTGAACTCGGCATGCTGGCCGATCACGTGCGCCGGACCAGACACCCCGAACCGGTGGTGACCTACAACATCGGCCGGAACATCAACTACACCAACGTGTGCTGGGTGCGGTGCAAATTCTGTGCCTTCTACCGTCCCCCGGGCGACCAGGAAGGATATACGCTGCCGGACGAGGAGATCTTCGCAAAGGTAGAGGAACTGATCGCCGTCGGAGGCGATACGCCGGAGTCCTGCGAGATCCTCATGCAGGGCGGACTGAATCCGAAGCTGAAGATCGACTACTACGAACGGCTCTTCTCGGAAATCTCCCGGCGCTATCCCGCGGCCTATCTCCATTCGCTGTCCGTGGCGGAAATCGTCTATCTCGCCCATATCTCGAGAATCACGGTCGAGGAGGCGCTGATCCGCCTGCGCGCGGCCGGACTTAAATCTCTCCCGGGCGCCGGCGCCGAGATCCTGGACACCGAGGTGCGCGACGCCATCGCCTTCCGCAAGGAAACGGTGGAGGAATGGCTGGACGTCCACAGCCTGTCCCACCGCCTCGGCATGAAGTCGACGGCCACCATGATGTTCGGATCGGTGGAAACCGTCGAACACCGGTTGAAACACCTTCTGCGGGTCCGCGAAGTGCAGGACGATTCCCTGGCTCGCCACGACGGTTACTTCACGGCTTTCATCGCATGGAGCTTCCAGCCGGAGGGCACGGAACTGCCGGATACGCGAAAGGCTACCGGGTACGACTACCTGCGCACCGTGGCGATCGCCCGGCTGATGCTGGACAATATCGAAAACGTCCAGGCGTCCTATGTGACCCAGGGACCCAAGATCGCGCAGATCGCCCTGGGTTACGGGGTGAACGATTTCGGCAGCACCATGATGGAAGAGAACGTCATCAGCGCCGGAGGCACGAGTTTCGTGATGCCTACGAAGGAGATCGAACGCCTCATCAGCGACGCGGGGTTCAGGCCGCGCCGGCGGAACACGCGTTACGAGTACGTAGAAGACGGCACGACGGAACAGCTCGAAACCTCCGCGTAATCGCGCGGGAAGCGGTGACGGATACAACCGGCGGCGACTTCCGAATGGACAACAGAACCCGCATTTACGCCGTCAGTTACCTGAATTCCCGTGCCTTGACTTATGGCCTGGAACACGGCGGCCAGGAACACGGATTCGAAATCCTCTACGATATCCCCTCCGAATGCGCCCGGCAGGTAGGGGCCGGCGAGGCCTCGGCGGGTGTCATTCCAAGTATCGAATACGCAAGAGGCCAGGCGGCCTACGCCATCGTGCCGGAGATCGCCATTGCGTCTGATGGTCCGGTTGCCAGCATCCTCCTTTTCCACAGGGTGCCGGTTCACCGGATCCGCAAGGTGGCGATGGACATGAGCTCCCGGACCTCGGTCGCCCTGGCGCGGATCGTGCTGCATGAGCGATACGGGATTGAAATCGATTCATTCGACCATCCGCCGGACGTCTCCGCGATGCTGGAACGGGCGGACGCGGCCCTGGTCATCGGCGACCCGGCTTTGGAATACACGGACCGGCCGGAACCGCGGCTCGATCTGGGGGAAGCCTGGCGGGAACTGACCGGTCTGCCTTTCGTGTATGCCTTCTGGGCGGGAAAGGACGGTGATCTCACCCACGCTGAGGTCGAACGGCTGATCGAGTCGAAGGAACAGGGCGTATCGGCCCTGGATGAGATCGCCGAACTACACGCCGGGAACCGTTCCCGGCCCACGTCTTTTTATGCGACGTACCTGAAGGACAACCTGGCCTACGACCTTGGTGACCGCGAGCGTAGCGGGCTCATGGAATTTTACGGCCTGGCCCATGCCCGCGGCCTGATCCCGAACGTGCCGGAACTGCGGTTCTATCCGCGTCAATGAAGGAGATGACCATGGCATCGAAAACGACGGTCGGAATCGGTACGGGAAGCAACCGGCGAGAGAACGTGCGGACGGCCGTAGAACGCTCCGCCCCGCAACTGGCCTCCCTCATGCGGGAGGAGGTCATGCTAAAGCCCAATTTCCTCTCCGGCACGAACCCGGTGGTATGCACCCACCCGGACGCGGTCCGCGGCGTGCTGGATGTGATCATGACGCTGCCCGACAAGCCCCGGCGGGTCCTGATCGCCGAAGGCGGCAACGAGACCGTACCCGGGGAGTGCTTCCGCCACATGGGGTACGCCGACATCCCGGACGAATACGACCTCCCCATCGAACTGGTGGACCTGAACCAGGAGACACGATGGCGCAACACCCGGGTTTACATGGTCGACGGCACCTGGACCACGGTCCGAATGCCCCGTACCGTGCTGGACTGTCCCTGCGTCATCTCGGTCGCCTTGGCCAAGACCCACGACGGCGCAATGGTTACCCTGGCGCTGAAGAATCTCATCATGGGCACGATCCTGAAGAAGGACCGCATAAAGGTACACGGCTACACGACCCACCACGACCGGCGCCACCCCCAGGAGGCGCGGGCCCTCAGCAGGAACCTGATCCGTCTTGCCCGCCACCTCTACCCCCACTACAGCGTGGTGGACGGCACGGTGGGCATCCAGGGCAACGGTCCCGGCGGTACAGACACGGTACCTCTGGGGCTGGCGGCGGCCGGAGAGGACACCATCGCCGTGGACGCCGTCATTTCGAAGGCCATGGGATTCGAACCCCTGGAAGTGGGCACGGTCTTCTACGGGGATGCCATCGGGCTGGGCGTGGGCGACCTGGCACGCATCCGCGTCACCGGTGGCCGGCTGGATGAGCTCGCCCTGTCCTTCAAGGGCCACGAATCCATCGACCTGCAGCGCCAGTGGGCCATCGAAGGCGCGTGGGAGACGGCGGCGGTCGGTGGCTGAAGCGGTCAGTGCCTCGGAAGCGCGTCCACAACGCGAAGCACTTCTTCTTCCGTGTTGTAGAAATGCGGGGATATGCGAATGCCGCCTCCGCGGCGTGCGCCGATGATCTGGTGGCTCCGCAGGGTGCGATGCAGGGCTTCGGTCTCGTGTACCGGACTGTCGAACGTCACGATGCCCGACCATTCGGATGCGCCCCGGGGACTCAGGACGCGGTAGCCCTCGTCGCGCAGCCCGTCGACCAGCCGGTCGGTCAGCAGGCGCAGCCTCTCCTGCACCGCCTCGATACCCACCTCCAGCAGCAAGTCCAGGGAAGCGCCCAGTGCGTGTATGCCCAGCGTATTGTGGGAACCGCACTCGAAGCGCCGCGCCGTCGGCGCCGGCGTGGGATCGTAGGCATCGTAGTTGCCGGCGTCCGCTACCGAGTTCCATCCCACTTCGTAGAGCTTCAGCCGTTCCGTCAGGTGCGGCGCGCAGTAGAAAATGCCGATCCCTTCAGGACTCAGCAGCCATTTGTGTCCATCGGCCGTGAGGAGGTCGATGGACATCTCCTCCACGTCCACCGGCGTCTGCCCGAGCGACTGTATGGCGTCGACGACGAAACAGATGTCCTTCTCACGGCACAGCGCGCCGATCGCCGCAAGGTCGTTGCGGAATCCGTTCCCGAACTCGACGTGGCTGATAGAGACGGCGCGCGTCCGCGCATCGACCCTGTCCGCGATCGAATCCACCGTGAGCCGGCCGTCCACGGACTCGACCATCCGTGTTTCCACGCCGTGTCGGGCGAGATTGAGCCAGGGATATACGTTGGAGGGGAATTCCAGGTCGTTCAGGACCACGTTGTCGCCAGAACGCCAGTCGATGCCGTTAGCGGCGAAACACAGGCCTTCGGTCGTATTCTTGACGAAGGCGATCTGCTCAGGTATGGCGTTGATCAACCGGGCAGCCCGGGACCGGGCGGTCTCGATGGCGGCTTCCCAGTCGCGATAGTTGGAGGCAGCGTGCTCGTTGAAGTCCTCCACGTAGGCGCGCACGGCTTCCCTGGCGCGCGTCGGCAACGTGCCGACCGCCGCGTGGTTCAGATAGGTGCAGCGATGGACGACAGGGAATTCCTGACGGATGCGGTCCAGGTTCAATTCAGGCCGGTCCGATCAACAGCTAGAAGCTTGCCGCGGCGTCCTCCGCCGAGTCGAAGATGTTGAAAACGGAATCCAGACGGGTAACGACGACCAGCACGTTGTGCGTGCGTTCGCTCAGGTTGGCCAGCTTCAGGTCGCCTCCGGCTTCACGGAGGGTCTTGGCACTGCCCACGAGCGCGCCGACGCCCGAACTGCTGATGAGATTCAACCTGCCGAGGTCGACGACGGCTGCGGTCGTGCCCTCGGCCTTCAATGCCCTCACGCGGTCATGGAATGCGGACACTTCGGGATCGCCCAGGAAGCTGCCGACGAGTTCGATAACCGGAATACCGTTAATCCTGCTTTCGTTCATTACACGCCTCCGTCTATACACTGCTAAAGCAAAGACCAGCTATTGGATGGTGTAACATTAAACATCAGGTACCCGGTCTCCGCAAGGATAAATTGCGCGGATCGCGGTGTACCCGAAAGCGGTGCGGACGGCACAAAAAGCGGTGAGGTTGATCGGTCTTTCTGCTGGTCCTGTGGCCGAATTCGCAGATGGCCGGACGGTCAGGGATTCGACGCGAAAACGGCGGCCTCGGCGCCTTTGGCGCTATAACCCGGGCAGTGCCCGTTCTCGATGTAGGGGCAGGGGCTCCGGGCGATGATCACGCGGACACCGGACTGGCGCAGGCTCCGTCCGATCACGTCGCGCGACCGGTCCTCGTCCCAGGGATCGATGGTCTCGTTCAGCGCGACCGGGCAGGCTTCCACAATGCCGTCGATGCTGAGCGGCATCGTCTCGCGGCCCGGTTCGGATCCGCCCAGGTTGGGCGTGCCCTGGAACCCGGACAGGGCTGTCGTGGCGTTGTCCAGGATGAGGATGATCAGATCAGACTCCTGGTGGGCCACGTTGAAGAGCGCGTTGGCGCTCAGGTGAAAGAAGTCGGAATCCCCTACGACGGCGATCACGGGATCGGTCACGCCGGCGAGGACCAGACCCGATGCGATGCCGATGCTCGAACCCATGGAGTATTTCACGTCGAGCATCTCGAAGGGCGGCGTGCTGATCTTGATCGCGCAACCGGGGTCCACCACGTACACCGGCGACAGGCCGTATTGCCCGCTCAAATCGCGCAGGATTTCAAATACGGGCGTGTAAGGACAGTTTTCCGGCAGGCCCGCCTCGCTGGGCAGGTCTTTGTGTTCCGCTTGCGGCGGGAAGTCGCGTGCCGGCTTGAATCCGGGGACGAATCCGGCCAGGGCCTCCGCGATCTGGCCACGGAACAACTCCCCTTCCCGCGACACGGCCCCGTCGTGCTTGCCGCTTATCGGCGTCGAGATCTTCGCGTCATAGGAGACCGATTTAATCAATGTTTCGAGAAAGGGCTCGTTCTCTTCCAGGACCAGGGTTTTCTCGGTGGAGGCAAGAAAGCGGGTGATCCGACCGGTGGGCAGCGGCCACAGGGTGGACAGCTTGAGGATGGACAGGCCGGAGATATCCACCCCTTGAAGCACGTCCATCAACTTGGTGTGGATCACGCCCGCGGCGATAATGCCGGTCTTTCCGGTGCCGGTGACCTGGTTGAAGCCCGCGGATTCGAAATGCCGGGCGACCGCCTCAAGCCGCTCGTGCAGTCGCCGGTGCAGCTGGACGGCGTTTCCGGGCACCGATACCCACCGCATGGGATGCCGTTCGAAGGCATGGGGCCGAACGCTGGCCGCTCGGGGGATCTCAGGAGGTTCCACTTCCTCTTCCAGCGCGCCGTACGTCTTCGTGATGCGCACGATGACGGGCATCTGCGTCTCGCGGGACAGCCGGAAGGCCTCCCGGGTCATGGTGATCCCTTCGGAGGGCGTCGCCGGTTCCAGCATGGGCAGCTCGCTTCCCCAGGCGATCGGACGGGTGTCCTGGTCGTTCTGGGTGGCCCAGGCGCCTGGATCGTCCCCGAGCAGGATGACGAGCCCGGCGCCCGCGTCCGTCAGATTGGCCACCATGACGGTATCCAGGGCGACGTTGAATCCGACGCCCTTGCAGCCCATAAGGGCCGGGACCCCGCCGATGGATGCGCCCACCGCCGTTTCGAAGGCGACCTTCTCGTTGGTGGACCATTCCACGTACAGCCCGTGGCTCTCCGAGAAACCGCGCAGAAACTCGATGGTACTGCTGCTCGGTGAACCAGGATAGCTCGTCGCCACCGCGACGCCCGACTGCAACGCGCCGTACGCGATAGCCTGGTCACCGGTGATGCGCATCCCGGCCATGTAACGCTCCCGCAACGGAAAAACCATGCTTGAATGAACGTGTGAATATAGGATTTTCGGCCCTTGACGGTCAAGCGGTATCCGTCGCGGAGTACCGGCCAGAAACCGCTTGCGACCGTTCCGCCGTCCGGCTATATTTGACGCGTTTCCCTTCTAAGGTTCAGCACCGGGACCGCATGACACGGGACCGCATGATGCGGGCACGTCCGTGCCGGTCCTCCGGTGCCACGCATTTCGCTCCGAAGATCTACGCGGGCGACGGAGAAATGGGCATGGCAAAAGGGCGGCAGACATCCGGACGGAAAAAGTCGGCGGAAGACAGCCGGTCCGGGCGGACCGGACGGACCGGTCGGATGGCGGACACCATCGAAGAACTGGACGGGATGCTGGCCGGCGCCGGGCCGGCCGAAGCGGACAACGAGAACTATTGGCAGGCCGTGAGAGCCCAGTTTCCCTATAACGGATCCATACACTACACCAACAACGGGACGATCGGCATTCTGCCCCACATGGTCCTGCAGGCCCAGATCGCGGTCCTGAAGGAAACGGAGATTCAGGACGGGGACACCGGGGGCGTCGCCTATCCGGCGCCTCACGAGGCTCACGAGAAGCTGGCCGCGCTGATCAACGCGGACCCTTCCGAGGTCGCCATCACGAGGAATTCAACCGAGAGCATGAACATCATCGCGCTCGGCCTCGACCTGAAACCGGAAGACGAGATCCTGACGACGACCCACGAGCACTACGGCGGCTGGTCCTGCTGGCAGCACCGGCACGCACAATTCGGCAACCCGATCCGGAAGCTCGACCTGTACGACCCGCCGGAAGACGAGGACGAGATCGTCCGGCTGTTCGAGGAAGCCATACGACCGGAAACCCGCGTGCTCAGCTTCTGCCACGTCACCTGCACGACGGCCTGGCGCCTGCCCGTCCGGAAGATCTGCGCCATGGCCCGCGAGCGCGGGCTCATCACCGTGGTCGACGGGGCGCAGTCGGTAGGCATGATCGCGGTCGACGTGAAGGACCTCGGCGGCGACTTTTACGTGAGCAGCACGCACAAGTGGCTGTTTACGCCCAAGGGCACGGGCCTGCTGTACGTGGATGACGCCGCACAGGACAAGATCGGACTGGGTTACTACACGGGCGGCGGCCGGCCGACGGCGAGGCGGTTCGAGAACAACGCATCCCAGAGTCACGCACCGCTTGTGGGATTCGCCGTGGCCGTGGATTTCCACAACGCCATCGGCACCAGCCTGGTCGAGGACCGCGGCGCGGCCATGGCGAAATGGCTCAAGACCCGGCTTTCCGACATACCCGGCGTTCGGGTCTGGACGCCGATGAACCGCGCACTGTCCGCGTCCATGGTATCATTTTCCATCGCCGGCATGACCTCCTCCGACGTGGGCACGCCGCTCCGGGAAAGGTACCGGATCCACAGCCGCGGGCTGTACGAAGGGGGCTACCACGGCGCACGCATTTCCTGCGCCATGCACAATAGCTACGAAGAAATGGAGCGAGTCGCCGGAGCCGTGAGGGAAATCGCGGCGAACCGGTGCTGAGAAACCGGGTTCATTCAAGCGTCCGTCAGAACAGGTATAAACAAAATCAGGTGCAAATAACGCGGGAGAACGAATCATGTCCGATACTGCACTTACCATACAGGCACTGAAAGAACAGTTGGGTGATGCGTTCGCGGAGAACGTCGTCCTCCGCATCAAACGCGACGGCGAGTACGTGGAATTCACGGGGGCGGAAGCGGCCCATCGGGCCGACGCGCTCGCCGGACTGCTCGCCTCACTCGGCCTGCAGCACGGCGACCGGGTTGCGCTGCTGGCGGCCAACCAGCCGGAATGGGGCATCGCCTACCTGGCCATCGTCGGGCACGGGATGACGGCCGTGCCCATCGATCGGCTGTTGAAACCCGGTGAATACCAGCGGATCCTCGAGGATTCCGGGGCGCGGGCCATCGTCGTGTCGGACGCCTTCCGGGACGATTTCCATTCCATCGCCGGTTCCCTGCCCGAACTCAAGCACGTGCTGAGCCTGGAAGAGGTAATGGCCAGCGAGACGGACGCCGCCGCGCCCGAAAGCCAGGTCAACCCGGATGACCTCGCCGTCCTGATCTACACTTCGGGCACGACCGGCCGGCCCAAGGGCGTGATGCTGTCCCACCGCAACATCATGTCCAACGTGGTGGCCGCCAGCCAGGTCATATCCATTAGCTCCGACGACAGTTTCGTATCCGTGCTCCCCCTGCACCATACCTTCGAGTGCACGGCCGGGTTCCTCGCACCGGTCTTCAACGGCGCCATGGTGTCTTACGTGGGCAGCCTCAATTCAAGAGACATCGTAGAGACCATGAAGGACTCCAAGGCGACGATCATGCTGGCCGTCCCGCTGCTGTACGAGAAAATGTACCAGGGGATCATGCGCAAAGTCGGCTCCCAGCCCGCGGTCACGCGGACTGTGTTCAACCTCCTGATGGGCGTGGTGAAACTGGGCGAGAAGTTCAACAAGCGCATGGGCACGGCCCTGTTCCGGAGCCTGCGCGACAAGGGTGGACTGGGGACCATCAGGTTCTTCGTGTCCGGCGCCGCCGCGCTGCCGCCTGAGGTGGCCGAGGGATTCGATCGCCTGGGCCTCCGCATCCTGCAGGGTTACGGGCTCACGGAAACCTCGCCGGTCGTTTCCGTGCACCGCGTGGAGCAGCCGCCGAAACCCGATTCCGTCGGACCGCCCATAAACGGCGTGGAAGTGGAAGTCGTGAACCCGGACGATACCGGCGTCGGCGAACTGATCGTCCGGGGCGAGAACGTGATGATGGGTTATTACAACAATCCCGAGGCCACGGCCGAGGTGCTCAAGGACGGCGCGCTGTACACGGGCGATTCGGGATGGATCGATGATGAGGGGCACGTGCACATAGCGGGACGTCTGAAGAACGTGATCGTGACCCGCGCCGGCAAGAACATCTATCCGGAGGAAATCGAGGGTGAACTCGTCCTCAGTCCCTACATCGCGGAGGCGCTCGTCTTCGGCGCCGAAAACGCGGATACGGGAGAGGAATACGTCCGTGCAGTCGTGGTCCCCGACTTCGAAGTCCTCGAAGAGGAGGGCGTGCAGGACGACGACGAGACCCTGACCGCGCTCATGAACCACGAAGTGCGGGAGCGGTGCGGGAACCTCGCGGACTACAAACGCGTCAGAGAAGTGGAACTGCGCCGGGAGGAGTTTTCGAAGACTTCCACGCGCAAGATCAAGCGTTTTCTGTTCAAGACCGGGCAGGAAAGCCCCGCGGAGGACACCGCAGGCCAGTGAGGGAGATGTCGCGATCCCCGGAAGGCGGAATATCGATCCATGGATAACAGGCTTCACCCACCCGATTCGGATCCGGCGCCGCATTCCCCTGAGGATACGCTCCCCCATGCCATGCAGCCGGACGAGGCCGGGCGGCAACGCACGCACTGGCGCCGCCCCGCCGTCCTGTTCGCCTGTACTTTCCTGACCACCCTCATCTCCGGCACGATCATGGAGCACCCCACGGTCCCTCCGGTGGTGGTGCTGTTCACCCTGGTGACCGTCCCGTCGCTCCTCCTGGACGGACTGCCCTTCTCCCTGTCGGTGCTAGGCATCCTCATGGCCCACGAAATGGGCCACTATCTCTACGCCAGGTGGTACGGCGTCCACACCTCCCTGCCACATTTCATACCGTCGCCCTTCTTCTTCATCACACCGAACCCGGGCACCTTTGGCGCCGTCATCGTGACGAAGGCGCCCTACCCGAACCGGCAGGCCCTGATGGACATCGGCGCCGCCGGCCCCATCGCCGGATTCATCGTGGCGGTCCCGATCATGGCGTACAGCCTGGTCGGCGCCCGGGTGGATCTCATTCCCGGTGAGGGAGAGGGCCTTTACCTCGGCGAACCCCTGGTGTTTCAGGCGCTCGCGTACCTGATTCACGGCCCGTTGCCCGAGGACTATACCATATACCTCGATTCCGTGGGCCTTGCGGCATGGTTCGGCTGCCTGGTCACCATGCTCAACCTGCTGCCGGTGGGCCAGCTGGACGGCGGCCATATCCTGTATGCCTTCACGGGGGGCGCGGCCGGAGGCAGGCGCCTGCAGAAGAATCTCGCGCTCGTGAGTTTTGCGGCGCTGGCCGTGCTGGGGTGGTACTCGCCGGGATGGTGGGTGTTCGGGGTGCTGCTGCTGTTGTTGGGCAGGTTCAGCGGTTTCCGGCATCCCGCGCCGGTCGATGACGCGGCACCCCTTCCCCGTCACAGCAGGTGGCTGGGTTGGCTCGCGGTCCTGGTCTTCATCCTGACCTGCATGCCGGTACCGATCTCGTTTACGTGACCGTAGCCCTGAAGTCCGGTGTGCGCGGTGTGGGTGGGTCGAGCAGTCGGAGCGGGCCGAATACGCCGGGCGGACCGAGTACCCGGGCGGGCCGAGTACCCCGGCGTACTC
>VXWP01000076.1 GCA_009835325.1 Gemmatimonadota bacterium
TCTAACGGGTCGTATCTGCGTCAGTTTAAGTCGAATGCTCCGGGGCGGAGAATGCCCATAGAAAAATCACACATTTCAACAAAACTTATAAGAAACTATCCAGCAAATTAACATTTGTCAAATCAAACTTTAACTCGGCTAAGTTATTTTTCATGTACTCTGACGTGTGCCGCCACGATCCGGCATGCTGGAGCGATTTCACTGGTTTTTAGCAGGTCACGGTGAAGCCGTCCGGACTTGGGCGGTCCGCTTCAGGGGCGGCCGGATACGGACCGAAGGGGCACATGACAGTGGATGGCGGCGTCGATCACCGGGGGGAGGATCGGACGGCGATCACCAGGTGCAGTAAAGGTGACGATTACTGGGGTACTTTGCCGGTGATCGACTTGGAGAGATCACGATCCGTCGATCGCCTGGTGTGGATGGGGCGGCGGCCGCCAAGGGGAAGCAAGAAATCGTCGACCACCGGAGCGCGTCAGGCGGCGATCACCGGATCAGAGCGTCTGCGTTGATTACGGGGGGGAGAAGTAAGGCGCCCGGGGACGGGGCTGGCGCTCCGGCGCGAGGCTGGCGCTCCGGCGCGAGGCTGGCGCTCCGGCGCGAGGCTGGCACCCCGGCGCGGAACTGGCACCCCGAACCGGTCGGCCATCGGGAGAGAAGCAGGCGTCCCGGCGTTGATTGGCGTCCCGGCCGGTCGAGCAGGTCCTGTTCTATCCGGCCAGCGGGACGTTTCCTGCTGGTTCGGCTTTACATCTCGTTGAACTTCCGGTCTTTGCTTGGCTCCGAAACGATGCCGACAGACCTTCCATCGTCTGTGCTCCATAACAATTCCAGCGACTCGACCACGGACTCGAATTGCTTGAAATCCCATCTTTCGGCCACTTTTTTCGCGCGAACCCTCGTATGGTTTATGATCCGCTGCGTAGCTTTCCTGCCGTCGTCGGTAAACTCGCAGATCACCACTCTGCGATCGCTCGGATCCGAACCTCGTTGCAGGTAACCCTTGCCAACCAGGTGATCTACGATGATCGACATATGTGGCAGCTTGCTGCCCAGGTGATTCGCCAGGGCACCCATCCGCGTGGGGCCGTGGAGGTACAACATCATCAGTGTATTTGCCTGGTGCGCGTTCAATCCGAGTTTCTTCAACTCGCCAAGACGTTCATTGTCCATCAATCGACTCAGAATATGTATCGCACAGACAAACCGGTCCGTCAACTCTCCTCTGACACCTTCTCCCATTGCACCGTTCATGAGCGCCTTCCCCGAATACGTGATTAACGTGCGGTATATACGGCCGGTGGTCCAATGTCTATAAGGTGACGATGACTCAGGCTCTGGAAGTGCGTCGGTCCAAAACCGCCCATTCTACCCGAGTATAACGGAAAAAGTGTGACCGGTGTGTGAACAATTGGCGCTGAAGAAGGATAATTGTGCGAAAAAACGTGCAATGGCCGCGTGTCGTCCTCTTCGTACGGCTCCCGCGTCTTTGAGGCCGGACAACGCGTAACGATCCTGCCGATAAACCCCATAGGCCAGGGAAAACGGATCATTCGCGGTTTTTGTTGACACGCTGATGTACAATTGTACAATACATAAAAGGAGGTTTCCGCATGAATATGGTCATCGATACTTCGGCGATTATCGCATCCGTCATGCGGGGTCCCGAACGGGATGCCCTTGCCGAAGCGGCATCGGGCCATGTCCTCATCGCGCCGGGATTCGTCCGGTGGGAAGTCTGCCAGGCCCTGTCCGTCATGATTCGGCAGAAAGGTATAGACATCGTGGAAGCGCGAAGAGGGATGGAGATCCTGGATAACATACCCTTGCGTTACGTGGATGTGGACATGGCCCAGGTTCTTACGATCGCGTCTCGACTGAAAGGGGTAGCGGCTGACGCGTTCTTACTGGAGACCGCCATCAGGTACAACGCGCCGCTGCTGACCCTGGACCGGTCGTTGGGCCGCGCCGCGGAGTCACTCGGCATTTACGTGGTGCGTTTGGAAGATGAGGGGGGCTGACTGCACCATGGATGTATATACATATTCCGAAGCGAGGCAAAATCTGTCGAGTTTGCTCGACGAAGCGGAATCGACGGGCAAGGTCATCATCCGCAGGAAGGATGGCAGGAGATATGCCGTCGTCCCCGAGTTGTCTCCCGTATCGCCGCTGGATATACCGACGGTCGAAACGAGCATCACGGTGAAGGAAGTCGTCAAGCTCGTCAGGCGCCAGCGCGTCAGGGGTAAAAAGCGGGGCTCCGATTAAGAAAACCACGCCGATGTGGAGACCGGCCCTGGCCAGCACGCGACCCGGTGATCTGGTTTCCGATTGCGTTTGCGCCGGGATGTGCGTAGATTCTACGTATAGATCGTCGTAGATTCCCCGGAGCCTCCGTTCATGACCAGGCTGATCAGACTGACAAGGCGATTCACCGTCCTCATGCTTGCCCTCGCGATGTCGTCGCCGTCCCTGGCGGTCACTGCCGCGGTCGGCACGTGCATCACGGCAATGGCCCCGACTCCCGGCGCGACTCCGACCGGCGGCGCCCACGCCTGTTGTGTGACGGCACCGGCACCGGACTCCTGCGCGACGGCCCATACGCCGGAAACATGTGCCGCGGGGATGCTGGCCATGTCCTGCTGCAGCGTCGAGCCGGCCCCATACCGGCAAGCCGGGACGGACGCGCTGCCCGCATCCGTTCCCTTTCAACCCGATCAGTTGGACCTGACCACACCGTTGCGGGGATTCCAGGTGGTTGAACCGGTGGTTCTTGCCACGCAATGGTCTTCCGAAATGGAAACCAGCCGGTCTCCACCCCCATTGCGCGCACTCTTCTGCACCTACCTCATTTAATACCCCTTACTCCATAGCGCAACAACAGGCCGTGCGCGTAACCCTCGACGCGTAATCCGCGACGGGTTACCGGTATCGTGTACCCGGACTTTCAGATACGTTTCTGTCCGGCTTCCGGTACGTCCCCGTCACATTTCGGCGCGTCCGGTCCGGAGTGCGGCGCGGTATCCCTTCGGGGACCGCCCTATCCGCTACCGGGGACCGCCCAATCCGCTCGCCCGGCCGTAATCACTGGCAACCATACATTTATATTCAACCGAGGAAGAAGCCCATGTCCGTATTCCCACGATACGCGGGCGTTCTGATCGTGATTCTCGCAGTGTCTTTCGCCCTGGCGTCCGCCGTTCAGCCGGCCCGGGCGCAGACGCCGCGGCTAGAGGCGCTGGTCGCCGAGGCCCTGGACCGCAGTCCGGCCCTGCAGGCGGCCCATCAGCGCAGGACCGCGGCGGAGCACCGCCGGCCGCAGGTAGCATCCTACCCGGACCCGGCATTATCGTACACGCGGTGGCTGTCTTCGCCGGAAACGCGCGTCGGGCCACAGCGGAACGTGCTGGCCTTCGGTCAGACGATCCCCTATCCGGGCAAGCTGAGCCTGCGCGGCGACATGTCCGGAGAAGAAACGGCGGTCGAAACGGCCGGCATCCAGTCCATCGCCCGCGATATCGCCTACGAAGTGAAGTCCGTCTACTACGATCTGTACCGGGTCGACCGGTCCCTGCGCATCCTCGAGGACTACCTGGTACTGCTGGAGACCTTCACCGCCGCCGCGGAGGAGAAGTACGCAACCGGGAGCGGTTCGCAGGCCGACGTGCTCAAGTCTCACGTGGAAGCGTCGGAGATCCTGCAGAAGCGCATTACGCTGGAAGGCGAGCGCAGCGCCCTCGTTGCCCGGCTCAACGGCGTGCTCAGCCGTCCGTCCGATTCGCCGGTCGATCCGGTGGCTGTCATTGACACCACGAGATACGCGCAGCCGGAATCCGTGGTGGTCGAACGGGCGCTGGCCGTCCGTCAGGAGCTGGATGCGGTCGACGCCCGGATCCGGCGAAACGAACTGGGCGTACGCCTCGCCCGACTCGCCAACCGGCCGGATTTCATGGTGCAGGGTTCCTATATCACCGTACCGAAAATCGGGGACCATCCGGCTTCGGACGCGGGGAAAGACGCATTCGGTGTCATGCTGAGCGTGAATCTGCCCGTGTTTCGGAGTCGCACACGGGCCGAAGTGCAGGAGGCCATGGCACGGGTGGAAGAAAGCCGGCATGCCAGGCAGCGCATCCTGGATGCCGTCGCGGCGGAGGTCGCGGGGGCCTACGGACGGCTCAGCCATTCGGGGCGGGCCCTTGACGTCTACGAGCAGGGCCTGATCGTCCAGGCGGAAAGCAGCGTGCTGGCGACGCTGGCCGCCTACCAGACGGGGCAGATGGACTTTCTCGACCTGCTCGACGCGGAGCGCATGGTGCTGCGTACCCGGCTGGGGTACGTGGCGGAGACGGCAAACTATCGAAAGTACCTCAGCCAGCTGGAACGGGCCGCCGGAGGATCGCTCCCGTAGCCACAGGAGGACTATAATGGGATACGTCAAACAAACAAGCCGCGGGCCGTTTCGGTTACTGATCTTGCTGTGGCTGGCCGCCGCGCTGGCCGTCGCGCCGGCCGCGATGCTCGCCGGTTGCGGCGACCCCGAGTCGACGGCCACTTCCGAGGGCGGTGAAACGGCGCAGGTCCAGCTCTGGACGTGCGGCATGCACCCGAACGTGATCGCGGAGGAGCCGGGGCAGTGTCCAATCTGCGGAATGAACCTGACGCCGTTGAAGCGTACGGCCGAAGCGGAAGCGCCGACGGCCGAAGCGGAAGCGCCGACTGCCGACGCGGGGCACGAGTCCGAAATGGAACACGAGCATGAGGATGGTGAAATGTCCGCGGCGTCCACGGACGAACCCGAGAGTGCTTCCCCTGGCGGCGCCATCGTGATCGACCCGGTCACCATACAGAACATCGGCGTCCAGACCGCGACCGTGCAGGAACGGCCGCTGACCCGTTCCATACGGACCGTCGGCCACCTGGACTACAACGAGGAGATGTTCTCCCGGATCAACGTCAAGTACGCGGGGTGGATCGAGAAACTGTACGTGAACGAGACCGGCCAGCAGGTCGCCGAGGGCGATCCGATGCTGGACATCTACTCGCCGGAGCTCGTCGCGGCGCAGGAAGAATACCTGCTGGCATTCCAGAACGTGAAAAACCTGGAGAACAGCACGTTCGAAAACATCACGCGCGGCGCGGAGTCGCTTTTGGACGCCTCGAAGCGCCGTCTGCTCTACTGGGACGTGACCGAGGCGCAGATCCGGGAACTTGAAGAACGGGGCACGATCGCCCGGACGATGACCATTCATGCGCCTTCGAAAGGCATCGTCGTGGAGCGGATGGCCGAACTGGGCATGCGGGTCACGCCCGGCATGGACATGTACCGCATGGCCGACCTGTCCACCATCTGGGCCTTCGCCCACGTGTACGACGCGGATGCTCCGTGGCTGAGTCCGGGGCTGGCGGCCGAGATGGAACTGCCCTACAATCCGGGGAAAGTCTATCGCGGCACGATCGATTACATCTATCCCTACCTGGACCGCGCGTCGCGGGACATCAAGATCCGGCTGGTCTTCCCCAACCGGGATCTCGAACTGAAACCCCAGATGTACGCCAACATCCGTCTGTCTACCCGCAGCGTGCGGCCCGTGCTCGTGATCCCGGGCAGCGCGGTCATTCACAGCGGGGAGCGCAACGTGGTTTTCATAGCTCTCGAAGGCGGCAGGTTCGAACCGCGCGAGGTGACCCTCGGCATGGAAGGGGAAGATGGCTACGTGCAGGCCACGGACGGCGTCCGCGCCGGCGAGCAGGTCGTGACGTCGGCCCAGTTCCTCATCGATTCGGAGAGCCGGCTCCAGGAGGCGATCCAGAAAATGCTCGACCACCGGATGATGCACTGACCGGGGCGGCCGGCCCGACCTGTCCGACCTGTCCGACAGGCCCGGCCGGAACCATCAGTCGGCCCGGAACTTAAAGGAATCCATCATGTTGCAACGCATAATCGAATACTCCGTCAGGAACCGGTTCCTGGTGATCCTGGTCACGTTGTTGCTGATCGCGGGCGGGACTGTTGCCCTGGTGGAGATCCCGCTCGACGCCATACCGGATCTCTCGGACGTGCAGGTGATCGTCCTGACCGAGTATCCCGGCCAGGCGCCCCAGGTGGTGGAGGACCAGGTGACCTATCCCCTGACCACGGCCATGCTTGCGGTGCCCTACGCGGAAACGGTCCGTGGCTACAGTTTCTTCGGGCTTAGCTTCGTATACATCATCTTCGAGGACGGCACGGACATCTACTGGGCCCGCAGCCGCGTGCTGGAGTACCTGAGCTACGTGACCGACCGCCTGCCGCCGGGCGTGAACCCCGCGCTCGGGCCCGACGCCACGGGCGTGGGCTGGGTCTACCAGTACGTGCTCCGGAGCGACCGGCACAACCTGGCGGAACTGCGGAGCATCCAGGACTGGTTTCTCCGGTACGAACTCACTTCGGTCGACGGGGTGTCCGAGGTCGCCAGCATCGGCGGGTTCGTCAAGCAGTACCAGGTGGAGGTCGATCCCAACAAGCTGCTGATCTACGACATACCGCTCAACCGGATCAAGACGGCGATCCAGCGAAGTAACAACGACGTGGGCGGCCGGGTCGTGGAGATGGCGGAGACGGAGTACATGGTCCGCGGGCTGGGGTACATCGAGTCCGTGGAGGACCTGGAGAACGTGCCCCTGGGCGTCGACGGATTCGGGACGCCCGTACTCCTTCACCAGGTCGCCCGGGTCACGACGGGACCGGAACTTCGGAGGGGACTGGCGGAATGGGACGGCGAGGGCGAGATCGTCGGCGGCATCATCGTCATGCGGTACGGCGAGAACGCCATGGAGGTCATCCGGAACGTCGAGGAGAAGCTGGAGTCGCTCAAGTCGGGCCTGCCGGAGGGCGTGGAGATCATTACAGCCTACGACCGGTCGAGCCTCATTGAACGGGCCATCGACAACCTGAGCGACAAGCTGCTGGTGGAAAGTCTCATCGTCGCCCTGGTCTGCATCATCTTCCTGATCCACTTCCGTTCGGCCCTGGTGGTCATCCTCACCCTGCCGATCAGCGTGCTCGCCGCCTTCCTGGTCATGTCATGGCAGGGGATCAACGCCAACATCATGTCCCTGGGCGGGATCGCCATCGCCATCGGCACGCTGGTGGACGCCGCCATCGTCATGATCGAGAACACCCACAAGCACATGGAGCGGGACCGCGGGAAGAAGGACCACTGGCGGATTGTGCTCGACGCCACGAAGGAAGTGGGACCGTCCCTCTTCTACTCGCTGCTGATCATCACGCTCTCCTTCGCGCCGATCTTCGCCCTGCAGGCCCAGGAAGGCCGGCTCTTCAAGCCGCTGGCCTTTACCAAGACCTACACGATGGCCGCGGCCGCCCTGCTGGCCATCACCTTCGTACCGGTCGTGACGGGATACCTGGTCCGGGGCCGCCTGCTGCCGGAGCGCAGGAACCCCTTGAGCCGGCTGCTCGTCTTCCTCTACCGGCCCGTGATCCGGGCCGCGATCCGCGTGAGGTGGCTGACCGTCGCGGTCGCGATCGCCGCCCTTTCGGCCACGTGGTACCCCCTGCAGCGGATCGGCTCCGAGTTCATGCCGCCCCTCTACGAAGGCGACCTGCTCTACATGCCCACCACGGACCCGGGCATATCGATCACCAAGGCGCGCCAGTTGCTGCAGCAGACCGACAAGATCATCAGCGCCTTCCCGGAAGTGGACCGGGTCTTCGGCAAGGTAGGGCGGGCGGACACGGCGACCGATCCCGCGCCGCTGTCCATGATCGAGACCACCATCATGCTCCGGCCCGAGGAGGACTGGCGGCCGGGGATGACCCGCGAAGGGCTCGTGGAAGCGCTCAACGACGCCATCCAGTTCCCGGGGCTGACCAACGCCTGGACCATGCCCATCCGCACGCGGATCGACATGCTGTCCACGGGGATCCGCACCCCGGTCGGCATCAAGATCATGGGGGACGACCTGGCCGTGCTGTCGGACCTGGCGCAGCGGGTCGCCGTTGAACTGCAGGAGCTTCCCGGCACGCTCAGCGCCTTCCCCGAGAAGACCATGGGCGGCAACTATCTCGACTTCGAGATCGACCGCGTCGAGGCGGCGCGCTACGGGATGACCGTGGGCGACGTGCAGGACATCATCATGTCGGCCGTGGGCGGCGTGGACGTGACCTACACGGTGGAGGGTCTGGCGCGCTACCCGGTGAACGTCCGTTACGCCCGGGAACTGCGGGACGAAGTGTCGGACTTGAGACGCGTCCTGATCCCCACGCCCTCGGGGGCGCAGATCCCCATCAGCCAGGTGGCCGACATCCGGATCCGCAAGGGGCCGTCCGGCATCAAGTCGGAGAACGCCCGGCCCACGGCCTGGGTGTACGTGGATCTCACGGATACGGACATCGGCGCCTACGTCGAATCCGCCCGCCGGCTTATCGCGGAGCGGGTCTCGCTGCCCGTGGGGTACAGCATGGTCTGGAGCGGGCAGTACGAGTACCTGGAACGGGCGCAGCAGCGGCTGCAGATCGTCGTGCCGGTTACCCTGGCCATCATCCTGCTGCTCCTCTACATGAACTTCCGGAACGTCGCGGACAGCCTGATCGTCATGCTTTCGCTGCCCTTCGCACTGATCGGGGGCGTATGGCTGATGTACCTGCTGGACTACGACTTCAGCATCGCGGTGGGAGTCGGCTTCATCGCCCTGGCCGGCGTGGCGGCGGAGACGGGGGTCGTCATGCTGCTTTATCTCAAGCAGGCCTATCGGGACCGCGTCAACCGCGACGCGCTCAACACGCGGCAGGATCTCTACGAGGTCGTCATGCACGGGGCCGTGGAACGGGTGCGGCCCAAGATGATGACGGTGGCGGCCACCATCGCCGCCCTGATGCCCATCATGTGGGGGACCGGCACGGGTTCGGAGGTCATGCAGCGCATCGCCGCGCCCATGGTGGGCGGCATGGTGACGTCCACGGTGCTGACCCTCGTGGTCATCCCGGTCATCTACTACATGGTCAGGTCATGGGGACTGCGGAAGGCGTAAAGGAAGGTCGGCGCGTGGGGCCGACACGTAAGGGGTCGGCAGAGGGCCGCGCATGTGACTGCAGAGGGTCACGCATGTGACTGCAGAGGCCGGCAGAGGGCCGCACCGGGGCGGCGCAACGCGAACGGGTGAATCCTGTTCACTCCCGCCCGCGGACGTAGTCCTGGAACTCGAGGTGGCGCAGGTAGACCTCGATGCACCGACGGCCGGTGACACAGAGATCCAGTTCGGCCAGCGCCCGCGCGGGGTCCATGTACCGAATGGCCTGTCCTTCACCCAGTACCAGGTCGTCGATGGGGACGTCGATCGGGACGAGAAAGAGGTGGCGCACGTCCGCGCCGTCGAAGAAGGTCGCCAGGGGATGGAATTCGGACAACTGGTGGCCGATCTCCTCTTCCACTTCCCGGACCAGGCCTTCTTCCGGACTTTCGCCCTCCTCCACGTGTCCGCCTATGAGGCTCCACTTGTTCGGGAAGATGATCCGGGGATCGTCGTCGCGCAGGTTGACGAGGATGTCGCCGGCGGGATTGACGAGCATGGCGGACGAGATGATGGACACGGGCACATCCTTCTGAAAGGCGCTACTCATCGTCGGGATCGGGACCGGCCGCTTTCTGCTGGAGCCGGTACAGGGCGTTCATGGCTTCGACCGGCGTCATGAGGTCCAGGTCGAGTTCCTTGATGTCCTCGACGACCGGATGGTCCGCCGGCAGGAACAGGCTGAGCTGGTATTCGGCGCCTTCGACCTTCGGCCGACCGTGGCGCGCCGGCCCCGCCACGCCCACACCGCCCGCAACAACCGCGCCGTCCGGTCCGTCCGCACCGTCCGGTCCAGCCAGTCCTTCCACACCTTCCAAAT
>VXWP01000077.1 GCA_009835325.1 Gemmatimonadota bacterium
GAACGTACTGCCTTAAGGCCTCCTCATCCAGCTGGGCTAAATGCATCGCGTCGGTAATTCCTGCAAGTTCTGTTACTTCATCCCATTTTCATCCCATTGCTATCTCATCCGATTTCGTAGGAATACGGCCCGGTAGCCAGTACCGATCCGGTTGCCGTGTTTACGTATGTATATATATTGTGTATACATATGTATTCGATTCTACGAAATATCGGCCGTATTTCCGCCTGTGTAAGTGCATCGCGAGTAGCTGGCAGGATCCGGATGACGGGGGTTACCTGCATTCTGCTGGTGCTGTGCCATGTATCGTTTGCCGCCGACGCTCTAGCCCACGGCGGTCGGAAAGACAAGCATGGCGGCCATAACAACCGCAGCCAGGGCAACTACCATTTTCATGAGGGGCCGCTGGCCGGGAGGACCTTCGACTCCAAGGCAGAAGCGCTCAAGGCGCTCGCAGGTCTGACGGAAGGAGCTTCTGCCCCTCGCCGTACAGCACCAACAGTACCAGGGAAGATGCATCCTGAACTGGGCGTTTCCGTCGCGCCGGAAGTGAGGCATACGGTCTACGATAGAAGCGACTATGCCTATCCGGCTTCCATCGAACATCAGATCGTAATCCGGCAAGGCGGTATATACTCACCTTATTCGATGCGTTGTTTCAGCGATGTGGGAGCAACAGATATCGAGCACATCGTGGCCAATTCGGAAGCCCACGACAGTGGTATGGGGTCGAGGACGCGAGCGGAACGACAGCGGTTCGCTTCGGACCTGGACAACCTGACGCTGGCGGCGCCTCGATTGAATCGTTACGAGAAAAGGGACAAGGATCCCGCGAACTGGATGCCGGAAAACAACCGATGCTGGTACGTGGGGAAATACCTGGAAGTCAAGCGGAAATACGGCTTGTCAATGGATCAGGCTGAAGCCGACTCCGTGCTCGCCGTGTACCGTTCCTGTTCAACTTTCAAGATCATTCAGCCACCATGCACCGGCAGTGAGTAGTCCGAAGGTGTTTTGACCGGGCCATCGGACATATAGGACCTGGGCTTCAATCAGCACCGAGTACCCTATGTCGCAACACGTTAAAGGATGTCCGGTGAACGACATCGTCCTTGAGGCACTATATCCACGATCACCTTCCCCGAATCTCCTCGACGTACTCATCTGAGTTTTCTTGACTGCAACCTGACTCGCCGGTCTTTTTTCTTGACGGCTAGCGATCTGACCATATATTGTAGTGCGTTTATTGGAATAATTATGCTCGTAAACACATATTTATTTGATCAAACATGAACGCCAAACACCAGCGCCAGGGCACCATACGATCACTCATCGAGCGGGGGCACTTCCATACGCACAAGGAAGTAATCGCGGCCCTGCATACGGAAGGGATCGACGTCAACCAGGGCACGCTGTCCAAGGATTTCAAGGAACTGCACGTCATCAAGACGCGTCTCGCGGACGGGCAGTACAAGTACGTGCTGCCGCGTTACTACTCGGTGGAGACCCAGGACGAACTGGTCGAGCGGGAGATCCGGGATTTCGTCGTCAGCGCGGACGACGCGATGAACCAGGTCGTCCTGCAGACCTCCGCCGGTCACGCGTCCGGGGTGTGCGAGGCCATCGACCAGGCGGAATGGCCAGAGATCGTGGGCAGCGTCGCGGGCGAGAACACGATTCTGCTAATCACCAAGTCGACCGCCCATGCAGGGAAAACACTGCGGCGCATCAAAGATATCATGAAGCAGAAGAGGGCTGGTACATGATCAGACTGGGCATCATCGGCGCGACGGGATACACGGGCATGGAACTGTACCGGCTGGCGTCGCGTCATCCGGACATCGAGATCGCGTTCGCCACTTCGGAACAGTACACCGGCCAGAAACTCGGCGAGGTCTTTCCCCGGGTGGATCCGGACCGGGACATCACGCTGAGATCCCTGGACGACATTGCGGACGAACCCGCTGGCGTGGTCTGTTTCTGCACGCCGGACGGGGTGGCCATGGACCGGGTCGGCGCTTTTCTCGACCGGGGCGTGCGCGTCGTGGACGTCAGTTCCGATTTCCGCTTTGACGACCCGGAGGTGTATACGTCCTGGTACAATCGTCCGCACACCGCCCCGTCGCTCCTCGATTCCGCGGTCTACGGGATTCCCGAACTGAACCGGGACCGCATACGGACGGCCGATCTCGTGGGCAACCCCGGCTGCTATCCCACCGGCGTGATCCTCGGCCTGGCCCCGCTGCTCGAAGAGGGCGTGATAGACGCCAGGCAGATCATCGTGGACGCCAAGTCGGGCGTCAGCGGCGCCGGACGGGGCCTGAAGCTGCGGAATCTCTACGTGGAGGTGAACGACAGCATCACGCCGTACAACATCGGCCATTCGCACCGCCACGTGGGGGAAATCGAACAGGAACTGTCCAGGTTCTCCAACGCGCGGCCCTATGTCGTCTTTTCGCCCCACCTGACGCCCATGAGCCGGGGCATCCTGGCGACGACCTACGTAAACGTGAAGAACGGCGCGACCCATGAAGGCCTGGCGGCCCTGTACGAGCAGCGCTACGAAGGGGAGCCTTTCATCCGGCTGTCGCAGTCCGGCTATCCCGAGACGCGCTTCGTGACCTGGACGAACTACTGCGACCTGCGCGTCGACCGGGTGGACGGTTCGGACCTGGCCATTGTCACGTCCGCCATCGACAACCTGGTCAAGGGCGCCGCCGGCCAGGCACTGCAGAACGTGAACGTCATGAGCGGCCTGGACGAAACGACGGGGCTGATCTAGCATGGCACAAAACATCGTGGTAAAACTGGGCGGCGCGACGATCGAGCAGGACGGCGTGATCGAGGAGCTGGCCGCCGACCTTCGGGACCTGCCGGACGTTTTCCCGATCATCGTCCACGGCGGCGGTGCGGAGATCGGCCGGTACCTTGAGCTTCTCGGCAAGGAGTTCACCTTCGTGAACGGTCTTCGCGTCACGGACGGCGACATGGTCGAGATCGTGGAGATGGTCCTGTCGGGCAAGGTCAACAAGGAACTGGTCTCGCGCTTTCAGCACAGCGGAGTGAACGCCCTCGGCGTAAGCGGGAAGGACATGGGCCTGCTGCGGGCGGAGAAGTACCGGGAGGACGGCGTGGACATCGGCTTCGTGGGAGAGATCGTCGAGGTGAATACCACCCTCTTCGATCTCTGCGCGTCGAACCACGTCACGCCTGTGGTCTCCCCCATTTCGGGGGGCGTCAACGGGGAGACCTACAACGTCAACGCGGACCACGCCGCGCTGGACATCGCCCGGGCCGTGGCCTGCGACGACATCGTGTTCATTTCGGACGTGGCCGGCATCCACCGGTCCGACGGCCGGCCCGTTCGCAAGTTGACCCCCGAACTGGCCGACGCGCTGATCGAAGCGGGCGAGATCACGGGCGGGATGATTCCCAAGGTCCGCTCCGCCCTCGAGTGCCTGTCCTATGGCGTCCGACGCGCCCGCATCATCGCGTGGCAGGGGGCCGGAACGCTGCGGAAGGAATTGGCATCGGATGAAAGTGTTTTCGGAACGGTAGTGACGACCGGATAGCAACCACTGGATGAAAGGATCAAGCATGACTACCGAAGAGATCATCGCCCTGGAGGAACAGTACATCGCGCCGACCTACGTGCGTCCGCCCGTCGTGTTCGACCGGGGCAGCGGCGCTTACGTCTACGACCTCGAGGGCAGGCGGTATCTCGATTTCCTCGGCGGCATCGCGGTGAATTCCCTGGGCCACGGGGTACCGGAGATCATCGGCGCCGTGGCGCAGCAGTCCGCGAAGCTGATGCACATCTCCAACCTGTACCACACGGAACCCCACGTGAAGCTCGCGAAGCTGCTGGTGGAAAACGCCTTTCCGGCCAGGATCTTCTTCTGCAACAGCGGATCGGAGTCCATCGAGGCGGCCCTCAAGTTCACCCGCCGGTGGGCGTCCGAAGCGGGCGGCGAAGCCAAGCACGAGATCGTGACCTTCGAGAACGCGTTTCACGGCCGGACCTACGGCGCCGTCAGCGCCACGGCCCAGCCCAAGTACCACGAGGGGTTCAAGCCCATGCTGCCGGGGATGGTCTACCTGCCCCTCAACGAGATCGAGCCCCTCGAAGAGGCGATATCGGCGGAACGGACCGCGGCCGTGATGGTGGAGCCCGTCCAGGGAGAGGGCGGCGTGAACCCGGCGCACGTGGAATTCCTGCGGCATCTGCGCAGGTTGTGCGACGAACGCAAAGTCGCCCTGATCTTCGACGAAATCCAGTGCGGCCTGTGCCGCACGGGCAAGCTCTTCGCCTACCAGCACCACGGCATCGAGCCGGACGTCATGACCCTGGCCAAACCGCTGGCCGGCGGCCTGCCCATCGGCGCCGTCATGATGAAATCCCATATCGCCGAAGTCCTCAAGCCGGGCATGCACGGCTCCACTTTCGGGGCGAACCCGGTGGCCTGTCACGTGGCCCACGCCGTCGTCAGCAAGATGATCGATGAGGGGCTGGCGGACCGGGCCCTGGAAATGGGCGGCAAACTGACCGCCGGACTGAATGCCCTCGCTAAAACGCATCAGGACATCAAGGAGGTCCGGGGCGCGGGCCTGTTGATCGGCGTGGAATTCGAAGACAAGGTAGGTGACATCGTGAACGCGTGCCGGGACGCAGGCCTGATCGTGGGAACGGCCGGGGACAACGTGCTCCGCTGCGCGCCGCCCCTGGTGATCGAGCAGCGGCACTTGGACGAGGCGCTCGGGATCCTCGGCGGTGTGCTGGACGCGCGGTGAGGAACTGCCCGCGCCACCCTCCCTCCACAAAGTGACCGATTAGACTTGAACAGGAGCATCATGACCGACCGCCGGGACGAAGCACTCAAACAACTCATGGATGATTTCCACGCGTCCATCGACGCGGACCGCCGCCTGTTCCGCGTGGACATCCGGGGCAGCATCGCCTATGCCCGTGGGCTCGTGCGCATCGGCGTGCTCACCGCCGATGAGGGCCGGGTTATCGAAGAGGCACTGGGCGAGATCGAAGGCGAGATCGAAAGCGGCGCCTATGTGCTGACCCGGGACCTGGAAGACATCCACATGGCCGTGGAGAAACGGCTGATCGAGAAAGTGGGTCCCGTGGGCGGAAAGCTGCACACGGGCCGGAGCCGGAACGACCAGAACGCCACGGACGAGCGACTGTATCTCCGCGAGGTGGTGGACGACGTCTCCAGGCGGATCCGGGATTGCCAGGCAGCACTGCTGGGGCTGGCCGAACGCACGGTGGACATCGTCTTCCCCGGGTATACCCACCTGCAGCAGGCGCAGCCGATCCGGTTCGCCCACTACGCGCTTTCGCTCCTGTTCGGGCTTCAGCGGGATCGGGAGCGCCTGGCGGACTGCCGGAAGCGGATCAACGTCATGCCCCTCGGCGCCGGGGCGATGGCGGGCAGCGCCTTCCCGATCGACCGCGCGTTCCTGGCCGGCGAACTGGGTTTCGACGGCGTCTCGCCCAACAGCATCGACGCGGTGAGCGACCGCGATTTCAACGTCGAGTTCCTCGCCGCCTGCACGACGCTGATGATCCGGATCAGCCGGGCCTGCGAGGACCTGGTCATCTGGTCGTCCACGGAATTCGGGTACGTCACGCAGCATCCCCGGCTGGCCACGGGCAGCAGCATTATGCCTCAGAAGAAGAACCCGGACGCCGCCGAACTGCTACGGGGCAAGACCGGCCGCGTCGTGGGCAGTCTGCTCTCCCTCGTCACCATACTCAAGGGCCTGCCCCACACGTACAACAAGGACATGCAGGATGAAAAGGAACCGCTCTTCGACGCCATCGATACGGTGACCGTCGCACTGACGGTCTTCACGGCGATCTGGGAGACGCTGGAGGTAAGAGGCGACCGGGTTGAAGAAAACATGGACGACGCCATGCTGGCCACGGACCTGGCGGACTACCTGACCCGGTGCGGGGTGCCGTTCCGGGAAGGACACGGCATCGTGGCCTCCCTCGTGGACGAGGCCATGAACCGAGGCTGCAGCCTGCGCGACCTGCCGCTCGACCTGTACCGACGGTATTCGGAACACTTCGATGAAGCGGTGATCGCCGGGCTCAGGTTCGACGACAGTGCCGACAAGCGCGATCTGCCCGGTGGGACCGGCCGCAAACCGGTCGAGCAGCAGCTGGAACAGGCCCGCGAGATCCTGGCGCGCGGATAAGCGGCTGGAACAGGCCCGCGAGTCCGTCGTGGAGGATGCAAGGGAGTAGGTTGTAAGGGAGCTTGACGGCCATGAACCAATCAGACACAACCAGGTCGCCGGCCTCGAACGGAAGCGACATCGTCATCCGTCCGGCCGTGATCGGGGACGTCCCCGAGATCATGGAGATCCTCCAGCCCTACATCGAAGAGGACATCCTCCTTCCGGTGTCAGTCTACCGCCTGTTCGAGCACATCCGGTACTTTGTCGTGGGCGAGCGGGACGGCCAGGTGATAGGCTGCGGTTCCCTCGTGATCGTGTGGCACGACCTGGCCGAGGTGCGGTCCCTGGCAGTCCGGCGTGGATGTCAGGGCGGCGGCATCGGAGGACGCATCGTCGATGAGCTGATCGCGGAGGCCGAGGAACTGGGCGTCGCCCGGGTCTTCGCCCTGACCTACGAGACCAGCTTCTTCGGCCGCCACGGGTTCGAGGTGGTCGAACGCGAGACCCTGCCGCACAAGGTATGGAAGGACTGTACCACCTGCGCCCGTTTCACCCACTGCGACGAGATCGCCGTGGCCCGTACGCTGATCCCCGAAGACCAGCGGAAACCGGAACCCGCCCTGCCGGACATGCAGCAGGACCCCACGCTGATCATGCCTTCTCCCGCTCCTCGGTAACCTATCTCTCGCTCTCCGGCGGCTCGCCTTTGATTGGCTGAAATAGCGTGCCTGGACGATCTCCTCTATCAAACCACGTGACGGAAGCGGCGAACCAGCTTGGATGGTGGCTGCGGCTTCCCCCGACCAACCTGATAGATCGCGGCGATCACGTCCGATTCAGGTACGCCCTCTACCTGATCATCCACCAGACCGCCACCGTGCTCTACGGGATGAACGGCTTGCCGGAGACCATGTTTTATCCGTCGCGACTCGAAGGCGCACGTAACCGGTTGAACGGGTTGTCCAGGGCGCCGGAAAACGCCGGCGATGCCCTCTGGACGCTGGCGACCGAACGTGTACCTGAGAAAGCCTGGGCGACCGCGTCCCGGCTGATGCGGGATACCCTGGAGTTACTGAACGAATTCGGTGGCGATCATGGCGCGTTGGACCAGAATATCGAGGAAGGGTCTTTCAAGCCGGATCAATCCCGGGATCCTGGTGAGCTGTACGCCCTGGCCGCCGAGATCGCGGAAAGGATGCGGCTGCTCGAGGGAGCGAGCGCCGTGGCGCTGGGCGGATCTCTGGGAAGAGGATTCGCCGACCGCCAGTCGGACATCGACCTGCTCGTTTTCGGGCCGGGCATTCCCCGGGAGGACGTACGCCGCCGGTTTATCTCGACCTGGCCGGACATACGCCACGGGCCCTTGATCGAGCCGGCTTGCGACAGCGTGGTGCTCGACGGGGCGATGGTGCACATCCGCTACTGGTCGCGGCAGACCGTGGAAGATATGTTGGCGGCGTTTCCCAGGCCGCCCGAGCAGCGGATCCTTGCCGAGGAGCTGCAACACTGTCATGTCCTGATTGATCCGGACGGACGGCTCGGCGAATGGAAGGCGGTACTCGGGCGCCTGCCCGATGAACTGGTGAATTCAATTACTGCGAAAGCACAGCATCGGTTGCCCCTGTTTCGGGACCAGTGGCGAAAGGCGCAGGACGTCGACGACCGGATCCACCTCTACTGCCTGGCCAACCAGGCCGTGAACGATTTACTGATCGTGCTGTATATAAGGAATGGGCGGTTTCTGAGTACGCCGCGATGGGTTCACAAAGATATCGGAGTGTTTGATACCCTGCCAGCGGACCTGGGCACGAGTCTTTTTCGGCTCGTAGATGGGATTCTCGACAGGGAAGATATGGTGGCCAGATGGACGGTACTGGAGGGTCTGTGGGAGGATCTTGTGTGAATACTCAGTCTGGAATACTATCAACGACAGAAAGTTTGAACGCCACTAAGGTGGACCCAGATTCACGGAAGCAGTTTTTAATGTTACTAAGGACGTAACATCGCAGTATAGCACATAAGTCGACACTAAATTCCATATATACAGGATGTTAGCCTTAAACCGTCCGATCGACCAATTTAATACATTTTAAGTAATCAAGTTCTCCATTAAAACGTAGCAAACAGGACGGACTGATTCAGTCGCTAGATCCAACGCAACTTCGGCCACTTGATTGCATTCAGACTGCTGGTTTATCTCAGAGCACATCCATGCTCGAAGTCGCTCTTGGTTCTCTTCGGTAACGAGAAGAAATGACGGTAGATTCACTTTTTCGAAGCTAGAGGGATGCGAACAAAGACGGTCGATAGCAAGTTCACGGACCAGATTGTCGTGTTCAAAGCGTGAAGCTACCGCACGTGAACAAACTGGCACAAAATCCCATATATCCCCACTCAAAGTCTCAATAATACTACAGGATTTCTCCAAAAACTCATTAGGTGGAGTACTCGCAGCCAACAGGTGTAACTTTGCTGGTGGTAGTAGTTTAGAAAACACCACCTGTTTAATTGTTTTTGCCCAAGCATCCGTGTTTGGCCAGCCTGCGCTAAGGGCGATGACCAAAGCACTAGAAACGGCTCCTTGTTGTACAAGTTTATCAAGTTCATTATATGTTTTAACATCATTATTAAATTGGTCTGCGAGAATCTCAGCAGCGTAGATCGAGGGTGAGTGTTCTATCCAGCTCTGTCCATATATGTTCGCGCCGAGGGTTTCGAGGCACAAATCACGTAGTCGAACTGTACCTTTCAACTGTTCAGAGTAAAGGCGGAGTAAGCGTACAGACGTCCCTTTAGAGCTAATCATCTCGGTTATTTCTTTCACTAAACTAGGATTGGTCGTACGAGTGATCATTTCCTCCAGAAACTCGTCTGGCACCCAGCCAATTCTCTCCCAAAACCCTTTGCCAAATTCCATAGAAACGCGATTCCAGTGACGGACAAGATGTTCACACAAACGAACGTTCGTTCTTAGTCCTCCACCTACTGCGATATGTGTTTTTTCGTTTTGAGGCCAGGCTTCTTGAACGATGTCAAGTCTGTCCAGTTCCAGTAACCCAGCAAACGCAGCAAGCCGACGTTCACCAAGATCAGGACCAGTTACGGTTAAATGATCGGTGAGTTCGTCAAGTAAAGATTTTGATACTTTTTCTCGTCGTTTTACAGATGTTGCGTAACCAATGGCAGCTGCTGTTTTCACGTTCTCATCAATGTCTTCGTCGTATTCAGACAATAGATTGTGAGAAAAGTCATCATCCGGACTTAAGCGGGTCAATCGGTCAACTACTAACAGCCTCAGATAGGCAGGGAGAGTGATGCACAGTTTGTACAGTTTGCAACGGAACATATCACTACTACTATATGTCATTGCAACGGTGCTTACGTCACCTCCTCGATTCTCCAATTGATGTAGAGCTAATTTTCGCACTTCAGGATGATTTGGAAAGTGCCTGATCAAGTCACTAACTCCCCGATACGATCCACCAGAAGGTACCTCATTAGCAAATTTGGTTGCTGCCAACTCTAAAATTCCATTTTCAAGGTTCTCCGGTCCAAGTTTAGCCATGCCGTTTATTGCATATCGGGCTACGTATTCAGGTTCGTTTTGTAAGAACTCAAATAAGCGCTGCCTACACAGTTTGTTATCTTGAAGAATATCAGGCAATAGGTGTGCGGCTTTTTTGGCCGAATCACTATCTGCGAAATTTCGTAAGGCCGCAGCCGCGTCTTTGTCCTTCATACCCCATCCCTGTAACAACCACTTGGCTTGGTTTTCCGAGATTACACCTGTTTCGAGATTAGGCCGTAGTAGAAGTCTCTTCGCTCGGTCTGAACGCGTAAACAAGGCAAGTTCGAATTCCCAATGTAATCGATCGAATTTCTGTTCTAACCAGTCCTCGATAACTGGCCCTAAATACCGATTGCCACCAAAAGCTTTATTGATCCAACCATAACTGAAATGTAAACCTAGAAAATGGCTAGGATAGTCCTCTGATTGAAACAGTTTCGCGATCGCCTCTGCGACATCCTTGTCCTGCGGGAATCCCTCCAACAGTATAATGCCGATAGCTTCAGAATCGAAAACCCGTCCATTCCTGTCGTGTTTGATACTACTGATTGCGTCGTTTTTAATCCTAACGTCATTCGGCCAACCATTAATCAAAGCTCGAATTCGGTCTTCTTGCCAGATCCAGGAAGCAAAGTCGTACCCTTGCGCTAAACTTATCAATGTTTCACGGTCTTTTGCATCATGTTCTTTACGTCTCACACGGTGTATTAGTGCGACGCTTTTAAAAGCAGTATCGGCAGACGAACGTGCCAAATCCAAGATTCTTGGAAGGCGGCCTTCCGATTCCCAACCGAGACATAACGAATGTAAAGCGTGAGCCATCAACAATGGCTCGGTAGGTTTAGTAATCAACCCCATTAGCCTTGATGCAACATCTTGATCTTCTCCGTAGACTTTTGCAATCGCTTGCGCAGCACTCCTTTGGCTTGTTTCTTCCTCATCTAGCAACCCACGCCAAAGCGCATCCAATGTATTGTCATCATTGGACCATGATGCCATGGACTCATACAAACCGCTACGGAAGGTATGTCGTCGCGGAAACCATAGCCTTATACGAGATTCGACTAGAGGACGCAGAACATCAGACTCGAGCCCGTCAAGCGCGAGTTCTAAGAGCCTCTCACGAGTCCGGTTGTGAACTCCGGTCTCGATAATCTCAAACGTCTCACTCGCCAACTTTCTTGCACAACCCGGTGAACAATGTAGATCTCCAAAGGCGATTTCTGCCAAAAACCCCTTTCTCTCTAGTTCCATTTCGAAAGGGAGTTCCAAACTCTCTATTACAGCAACAAAAGAATCCACCTCGCCATCGCGGGTATTCAAATAACAAAGGCAAAGAAATACACCGTGCCACTGTAGGTTTTCAAATCGTACTTTTAAAATACGTTTCTGTTCTTCAATCGGGAGATTTGATAAGTACTTTGCAGTAAGGTATTCTTGGAACGATCGGTGGAGAAACCCGATATCTTCCGGTGATTTATCGACAAGAATACCAATTGTCTCAGATCCAATGGACAAGAGTTCTTCGGCTATTTCAAACGCATCGTTTTGAGGTTTGCATAGGTAACTGGCACAAAAATCCATCAGCGTTTCGCGAGCGTCGCTTTTGTTTAAAGCATCGCTACCTGGAGAATTGTGGGTTTCCCAAGCTAGACGAGCTAACGCACGCTCCCTCGTTTCCATGTTTAGTTTAGTAGTAGCTCTAGGCGCATGTGCTGCCTTTTCACGACGCTTAGGTTGCTCTTCCATTAGTAATCGAGTCAGTACTTCGTACGCTTTAAACCTGCTACGAGGAAGGCTCACAGTTTGTACGGCTAGAGCTACTAGGCCATTAAGGAGCAAAGGTACTTCCGCTAGACGTGCTAACCGGACGTCATGATGCAAGTCACGTATAAATGAAACGGCTTCGACCTTAACCCGTGATTGCTTCAATTCAAACGAGCTATTTTCGTCGTCAGACATCGTAAGAGTATTTGAACGATGTAGGAACCATCGTTCAGCCAAAGTACATTGTTGTTCCCTCGTAAGACCTGCGAGAAAACCTTTACGCCACCTGCTACTCAGTCCACCGATACGAGCGTAACCTAATGGACGACTACTGGCAATTGCAGGTACATTCCGCTCTCCTACGAAATGGTCAAGTAGAGTGAGTGTAGTTTGAGCCGCCGTCGCGTTACTCCATTCATCCAGTCCGTCTATAAAAAGCAGTAAACGAGAGTCCTCTAAAGCTTCTTGTACCAACGAAACCAACTCGTCTGAAGCGGAGACTTTACGAAGCCACAGTGTTAGTACGTCTGAAAGTGAACACTCGGCTTCAGACTCGCCTACTAACCTAGTCCACATGGCAAATGGAACCCACACAGGTAAATACTGTCCCCATCGTTGTACGCACAGTTTATAGCTCGGTTCAGTACTTAGAAGATCAAGTATCACACACCGAAGCAAGGTACTTTTGCCTATACCTGGGTTTCCCAGTACAACTGTCAGATCAGATTCCGAAAGCCAATTAATAGCAGGAAAGCGCACTATCGAATTTCGAGTTGTAGCATGGGTTCTGCGTGGCTTGGTAGAGTCTTCGAACTCTTCATAGTTGCTACGACTTTTATCTTGGTACGGTTGACTGACATTTTCTTCCTCCAAGAGTTCGTGGGTATGAGTAACTTGCCTTTCTACCTCAACATCTGGAGGTACAAATCGATTAGGTAACTGCAAAGGCTTGAGGTTGGGGTCGAATGTACCCGCAACAGATGGAATTCCAGGATCGGTAATCTCAAAATGCTCCGCATAGCATCGTCGAAGTAGCTGACGAAGCCGGATGACATCTGCGGGGTTTAGTCTGCGGCCTGACAGTTCGACTGCGGCTTTTTCTCCACAGTAACTCCGTACCCATTCTCGCCCAAAAAAATCGTCTACCAAATCTGGGTGATCTTTCAGGTGCTCTGAAAGCTGCGTAATTCCAAAAGGCCGGAATACTATACTCAGTTCGCGAAGGCGGGCAGCTTGTTTTTCAATCGCTTTTGCGAGATTCGTTTGTTCTGTTTTGATCGAAACTGCTAGTATTAACTCATCAGTATCCTCTGCCCATGTGCCATCTAGGAAACTCGTAACCGCGTCGGTAATTTGAGAGGGTTTTAACTCCTGGTATCGTTTGCACTGCCAAACTGAATACTTGGAAGTTTCTTTCCTACGGACGTAAATGTCTATACCCTCTTGGCGTTGGCCCGGTATCCCGTACTCTTGAACATGTTCTACGTCACCGAACCGTTGTGCCAGGCGGGCGCAAAGCCTTTGGAAACAATCCCAAGTCAATTCGTTCAGTGGGAGGAACTGCGGTCGTGTTATGACAGGGATGGGGATCGGTGATTCTTCAGAAGGAACCCAAAACCGAGTAATTTCTTTTGAACTGGCAAACATTTTGAGCCTATGCAGTTACGCTGTCGAATCGTCATGTATTTGATTAGAAACTTGGGACAAGGGCGGGTCAGGAAGTCCGTATAAATGGTTTTAATGTTATGAGCACACTTTCCTCTTGCATGGTGATGAACTGGTAATGACGGCTGTCCGATTTGCAAATGGTCGCATCTATCTTCAAGACAGACTGAGTATGGCTAGGTAGAACGGTTTTCCGGTCGTTTCGTCGGTCGGGAAGGCCCGGTTCTAATGCCATTATACTTCGATATGAAAAAACACTCATTTCTTTATTGAAGCATTACAAATGGAACTTCGTAAGAATCGATACAAAACCGTAGTAGTGAAGTTAGTTGTAGAATCATACGAACTCGACAAGGCGTGGACAACTGCTCATCCTGAACATGCGTGATACTGGTTACTTCATAGACAATGTGCTTGTTGGATAAGGCATTACTTTACTTGTATCGATCCAGAAACCACCTTTCTATGATAACTATAAATGTTGCTTGGAGATTACCAAGACACGAGCGATCCTCCTTACGATTTCCGTAAAATACTGAACCTCCTCTGGTTTGAGTGGCCTTTCGAGCACCTCATGCGAGCGGTATGAAAGCCATTTCTTTAGAACTTGATAGCCACCAATCTTGTACTCCCAAATCAATTCAGGTATGTTTCGCCAATAGGCACGGCAGTTTAAGTACACGTCTATAGTTCTTTCACCCAGAGCGGAGACCGAGTTCCCCAAAGCAGCACGCTCTTCCGGTGTATATTCTCGTTGTGCGATACTACCTAGTCCGGGCATTACAGTACTGCCTGACCCCCAATGACCCCATCCCGCTGTTAAGTTAAAATCACCGTTAGTCATATGACGACTATCGATGGTCGACGGGATTGCTATTGAGGCAATTTCGGGCGGTAGTTCTCCCGAAGTAACTCCGGGTACTTGTGATTGTACATCAAGTAGACCTGATAACGTACGCCCACGGTCAATCGACTTAACAAGTGATTCAGCTAAGCCATTTGTGTTCCCTTCGGGCCAATCAGGAAGCGGGATGCGAGGCCACTCCATCTTGAGTGCACCTGAATTGGTTTCACGGTATACCGGATCGTGAAGGATCGCTAGAACATGGTAGAACAAATCCTCAACTCCTAGGTTCAGATTTTGAAGATAACGTATTGCTTTAACAGACAGATTAGGACGTCTTCGTACCCCGTTGTCGTCAAAAACAAAACCATCCTCACGTAGATACGTAGGAATCATCAATGCTGTACGCTCAATTAGATGAAGTGAACTAATATACCTTGTAAGACAAGCTTGGGGTTCGTCCGCACCCTTACGTAAATGCTGCGCAGATGATAGCCACATGTTACCCTCGAAAACTTGTGGTTTATATTCAGCACGTTTTTCATCCAGCAGCTTTGTATCTTCTTCCCAATAAAGCCAGCGGTTATCGAAGGGCCTGTATGAATGTTGTACAAATCCATCTTTTTTAGGCCCACCGCGTGAAACAAGAAACTCTCTAACCTTCCGAGCGTCGTATCTCGCAGTAGATTTCATTACACAAGGATAGAGTCGGGCAATCTCCTCGTGCGTAAGTCTCTCATCAAAGTAATCCCCAATACGTGATTTCAGCCGTTCAAGATTGGTATCTATAAGAAACCTGTCACGGCTGGTCTTGACACCTGGATAAGATACTGGAAATAACTCTGGTAACGCTGGCCAAGTGAACCACTCATCACTTACAGCCATTGGCTTGAAAGGTAGTCCCAATCGAATTTCAGGGTGAAGTTCTTCGTAACTAGAGTTGACATCGATCCTTTCGAGACTGTCTAGAATAGCTCGGCGTCTTTCATCAGCTCTCGCTTGATCGAAACTACGATAGAGGACTGGTCTTGTGATTGACGTATCTCTAACGTGTTCTGATTTTGAAAGTAATGCGATGCTCGTACCAACCTTTATACCTGGCGATTTCCCTTTAATAGCAAAAACCGTTTCGCTTGTATGCCCATCGGGCGCGTATTCTGATATGATTCGATCGCCATGCAAATTGTCTATTCGAATGACATCGAACGTTTCTAGGTAATGCTCTCTCATCCCAGTGAAAGAAAGACCATCGAGCCATGAATAATTAGACACAAAGCAGACCACCCCCTGGCCTGTATTGGAGATACGCCGTTCTGCCATTCGAAAGAAACGCACGTAAAGGTCATTAAGCCCATGGCCCTCGGGTCGACGAACTTGTTTTGTAGCGCGATACGCGTTGGAGAGTTCTCGCTCCTCATCCACAGCCATCCCGGCAAAACCGTTGTAGGGCGGATTACCTAAAATGACCAGGATGGGCGTATCTTGCTTAACCTTTCCTGCTTGTCTGCGTTCTGCCTCCAGTTCAGGGAAAGCGATTGGATTACCACTCCTCTGATCCCAGCCGGTCAACGCATTGGTAAGGAAGACTTGGGCGCGTTCTGTTCCGTTATCGTCAAGCTTCGCATCCAGTGCCTGCATTGCCAGCCCAATCTGAAGATGCGCGACGACAAAAGGTGCGGGCAGGATCTCAAATCCGAACACCCGTTCCAGTGCAGCTCGCTTCACTTGCGAACCAATGAGAGCTCCCAGACCGCGAGTTTCCAGATTGGCTGCAATGCGGCGCAGAACTTCTACAAGAAAAGCGCCTGTACCGCAACACGGATCAAGTACATAAACGTTCTCCGCTGCCAGCCCTTCCGCAATACCCAGATCGTTTTTGAGTACCATTTCCACACGTGCGACCATGTAGCGTACGAGTTCGGTTGGAGTGTACCAGACGCCCAACTGCTTGCGTAGTTCCGGGTCGAAGGCTTGTAAGAAAGGCTCATAGAAATAGGTTACGGCCTCGCCTTCATTGAAGTGGGCGAAGAAGATATCTCGGTCCACTCGGTCGAGGGCGGCGGCGGTCCAGTCCAGCACTTCTACTAAACCGAGCGGTTGTAGGCGGCCAGGTTGTGAAAGTTGCTGGAACAATGCCTGCATGATGGGGGCGCGTAGATGCCATACTGCTTCCCGCCAGTTGAATCGCTCGGCGGGTGTTGGAGTTTGCCTTGCCCACAAGACCCAGGCTGAAAAGACGCCGTAGAATAACGTCTGAAGTAGCGTGGATCGGAAAAACCGTGTGCCTTTCTCTCCCTCGAATCGAACGCCAAGTGCGACTTCCAAAGCCGAACGTACAGATTCCAGGGATGCCGAATCGTCGACAGCCTCCACACGAGAGAGACCATCACGGGCATAGGAAGCCAGCAACCATGCGAGATCGCCAGGTTCAGTAAGCACAGTCCTATGTGACAATGCACGAGCGAGGTATTCTGCCAATCGCGTACTTACCTCCCGGGCAAACGAACGCGGTGTCTCTAGGCGACGCCAGAACTCCTCGACAGACTCGGCTAACTGAAAGCACTCTAGTAATGTCAGTTTACCGTCATCATTCTCCCCAACTAAGATGAACTCGTTAGTATCAGTAACCAGCACCAGTCGATAACGGGACCAGTAGCGAGCGACCTGTTCGCCTACAGCGGTTGCCCTCGCATCTCCAAGAGGTTTCACTTCCACTGCGCAACGTTCCGGAGTCTGCCCCTTTTGTGGTCTGCCTTTTTGCACCTGATTGGCATTGAAGATTCCCATATCAGGATGCCCCGCGCCCAGGTCAGCAAGTTCACCAACACAGAACACTCTGGGCCTCAGTGTGGCACCAACAGCATTCAGTAGATTTTCAATGGGTCCGTAGTTCGAACGCTCGTCGGTTGCGGCGCCGGAAGCCCGTATCCGGTGCAGTTCGGTAAAGTAATTTTCGACTGCTGAAGCAAGTTTCTTGTTCGATGTATTCATGCTCTTCTGGGCACACTGAGGGCTTACTGGTGCAATTAAAGATGTTGAAAACTGACTAGAATACTGATTTCACGTATCTAAGGTTAAACTTGGCTAGTGAGCTTACGGAGTTGCATCAGGTTGGTTTCTGCGTATTCAATCGCCAAGGTCAAGGGCTTTTCTCGCTTCGGAATCAGTATAGATACCTTCTACCTTTCGCCCAAGACGAACCAGTACGTCCGAGGCAAGGTAGTAGTCTTCCAGATCTTCGAGCCCACACTCGATGATCTCACGCAAGTAGAAATCCTTGGTGCCGGACGTTCTGGATACTAATAACTCAAGCCGCATTTCATCTTCGGGTGTCAGTTGTATCGAAGTCGCCATTTTGGTTGTCCTTTGTCGATTACCTAAAACTGCGAAGATTTACACAAGTTTCAACGTACGGAATAAGCAACTCGCGTCAACGTCGGATTCACGAGGATCGAGCCGGTCCCTCTTTCACCGGTCTCTCTTTCAGTTGGATCACAAACAGGACGGTGGCCAAACAATACGCCCAGCAATCGCCCACCTGTCCCCTCTAAATCCTCAATTCCAGTCCATCCTCGGTCCGCCTCAAGCCCTCTGCTACCAGATCGTCGGTAATCCGTACGACTACGCCGGAACCTGAATCGCCGATCGGCTCGAAGGATACGCCGAGGTTTCCGTCCCTGCCCCCGGCCTGCGCGACGTCGACCACGAGCCTGTTGCGATCGGACGAAAACGTATCGAGCAGGCCTTCCGGCACGTCGACGTCATCCACGACGACGGTCAAACCATCCGCGTCCCACGACTCGATCACCCCGCCGAACCGGTTCAACGTCCATACGACCGGTTCGTTCTCCTTCGAATTGAGTGAAACGATCCGTTCGTCCTCCATCACGACGCCGATCCGCTCGCCGGCAACAAGCAGGTGGGTGAGATCTTCCTTTGGTCCGCCGCAGCCCATGGCGATCAGCAGGGCAGCCAGAACGAAGCAATGCATGCTTATGCGGTACATGGTCGTCTCCCGGATGTAATGCGCCTGGATCACGCGTCCTCGATAAAACGTTCCACGTCCACGAGGGCCCCTTCCCGGCGTGCCGAATCCCATCCGGCCAGGATCGGCGCGAGCGATCTGAGCCCGTCGTGGTAATCGCTTTGAAGCGGATTCGGGTTGTTGGACCGGACCGCCTCGATGAAGGCCTGGTCCTGGGCCAGCCATGGGTCGAAGGGATCGGCCTCGTAGACGACCTCGTCATTCACTTCGATCCGTTCGTATCCGAAAACCGCCAGCCTTCCGCCGTCGAAGTAGATCTTGAAGTAGGGCTCTTCGCCGGGTCCAGCCGGGTCGCATTCGATGAACGTCAGCGTCGCCGTTGCGCCGTCCGACAATCGGTAATGAAAGGACGAAGAGAGCGGCGTATGGTATTCCTCCGGATGGTACAGGAAGGCCTGGGACTTGATTACGTCCTGCCCGGTCATGAACCGGGTGTAGTCCGTGGCGTGCACGCCCCAGTCAAAGAAGCGGACGCCGCCTTTCTCCACCTGGTGCGACCAGGCGGTGCGGGCAGAGGCGGCCGGTTTCGGGTTATGCGAGATCTGCTGGAAACGGACGTGCACGACGCGCTTATCCCGGAGCAGCCGCCGGGCTTCCTGGAAGATGGGCCGGTACCGTTCCCGGAAGCCTACCGTGCTGATGACGCCGCCCTTCTGAACGGCCGCGTCGATCTGCTTCGCCAGGGCCATGTCCAAGGCCTGGGGTTTCTCGCTGAAGAGTTGGATACCTCTCTCGGCCGCGGCGATCTCCACGTCGGTGCGCGCGAAGGCCGGCACGATGGACCAGAGGGCGTCGAGGTCTTCGGCCTCCAGCATCGCGTGGGCGTCCGTGTAGGTGCGGTCGACCCCGAACTGCGCAGCCGCTTCGTGCAACGCCTCTTCATTGATATCGCAAAGCGCCGCGATCTCGACGCCGTCGATCCGGCTCAGGTTGGGCAGGTGCGTGGCCTGTGCGAACCGGCCGGTTCCGTAGACGGCCACCCGAACGGGTCTGTCGGGCATGGGACTCTCCTGTGTTCTACTGTGTGCTACACAACCGGCATTTCCACGCCAAGGCCAGCCGCGGTTTCCGTGATCGTGTTCCAGGTCTTGTCCGGGATGTAGATGCCCTCGGCTAGACGCTGCTGCCGGACGTCCTCCTCGATTTCTCCCGGAGCGTAGACCCTTTCGAATCCCGGCAGGGGCTTCGCCGAACCCACGTAGGCGACGTGGGCTTCGATTTCCGCCCTGTAGTCGGCCGGGTCCATGAAGGCCTCGATATCCAACGCGGCGATCAGGATCCCGCCGCCGCCCTTCCCGCCCGTACACCCCGCGTTCGACAGGGGGCCGATGATCATCTCGATCATCATGGCCAGCCCGTGTCCCTTGTGGCCGAACTGCAGGCCGCCCAGGGGCAGCACGGCCACCTGGTCCGGCTCGGCGTGGTACCGGCTGCCGTCGTTCACGTAACGGCCCTGCTGGTCGATGAGCCAGCCGTCCGGCATGGGCTCGCCGCGCTCGATCTTCTGCTCCACCTTGCCGCCCGCAACCACGCTGAGCGTCATGTCCAGCATGAGCGGCGGACCCTTCTCCCGGGGCACGGCGAAGGAGATGGGCTCGGGACGCAGGCGCCGGTCCGCGCTGCCGTAGGGCGCCACGAATTCACCGCCGCCGTTGAGGCCCACCATGCCGATCATGCCCTGTTCGGCGATCCGCGGAGGGAAGTCGCCCAGCCGGCCGATGTGGGAGACGTTCCGCAGGGCGATCATGCCGATCGTGGCACTGCGCGCCTTCTCCACCGCCAGGGACAGGGCCTTCGTCACCGCCACGATGCCGTTGGCGCCGTTCCCGTCGATCTGCGCGAATCCAGGCCGGTCCGCCACCACGATATGGTCTTCCCAGGGCCTGTAATCCTCCTGCAGGGACGGGACGTAGCGGGGCATGAACCACACGCCGTGGGAATCGTGCCCGAGCAGGTTGCTGGTCGTCAGGTGATCGGCGAGGATGTGAGCGTCTTCCGCCGGGATGCCGGTCGCCTCGAAGATCTCGCGGCTCAGGCAGTTTAGCTTGTCGAAGGGTACTACGGGCATGGATCGACTCCTGTGATTTCCGTTCCTGTGATTTCTTTATGGTTGCGTGCGCGGGGCATGGGACATCGGACCGGATCAGCCGGGCCAGAAGGTAAAATATCACAACGCCAGTCCTTGACAATCAGATTTGCGAATGCCCTTGACACGCCAGTAAGGTATGGCTAAATTGGCCTGTTATGTTATTTAGGCAATGCCATTATGGCTCGATGGGGTGCATGTGACAGATTGGCAGTAAACAGAAGTGCGTGGCAGCACCACCCGGCGTTTCGCAATAGTGAGTATAACATTCTAATTAACAACTAATTAAGCTATAGTTTCGAGAATGGCGGGCGGCAAATTACACAGTGGCACGGAAATTGCACTGAAGTAGGCGGACGAGATAATCGTTCATTATCGTGCTGATTTCGAAATCAGCGTTCTTATCACCAGTGAAAGGAGCAGGAAGCAATGAACGTACAACCTTTGGGCGACCGGGTCCTGGTCAAGCGCCTCGAGGAAGAAGAGGTACAGCGCGGCGGCATCATCATTCCCGATACGGCCAAGGAAAAGCCGCAGCAGGGCGAGGTCGTGGCGGCCGGTCCGGGGCGCGTCGGCGACAACGGCGACCGCGTGTCGCTGGAAGTCAAGGTCGGCGACAAGATCCTCTTTGGCAAGTACTCCGGCACGGAAGTCAATCTGGATGATTCCGAATACCTCATGATGCGGGAAGAGGACATCCTGGGTATCGTGTCGTAGATCATCGAGTGTCCGAACCGTAACCTTAAAGGTCCGGTTGCGGCTGAATCTGTGCATATGCAAGGAGGGTTGAACCAGTGGCGAAGCAGTTGAAATTCAGGGATGAAGCCCGGCGCTCCGTGCTGAGCGGTGTGGAGACCCTGGCCAAGGCGGTGAAGGTCACGCTGGGTCCCAAGGGCCGGAACGTGGTGCTCGACAAGAAGTTCGGTTCGCCGACCGTCACGAAGGACGGCGTGTCGGTGGCCAAGGAAATCGAATTGCAGGACCCCTACGAGAACATGGGGGCCCAGATGGTCAAGGAAGTGGCTTCGAAGACCAGCGATATCGCCGGCGACGGGACCACGACAGCCACGGTGCTGGCCGAGGCCATCTACCGCGAGGGGCTGAAGAACGTGACCGCCGGTCACAATCCCATGGCCCTGAAGCGGGGTATCGAGAAGGCCGTTTCCGCGGTCGTGGACGAGATCGAGGGCATCAGCCAGCCGACGGCCGGCAAGACCGAGATCGCCCAGGTCGCGACGATTTCCGCCAACAACGACCCCGAGATCGGTGACCTGATCGCCAATGCCATGGAGAAGGTGGGCAAGGACGGGGTCATCACGGTGGAAGAGGCCAAGAGCATGGACACCATGCTCGACGTGGTCGAAGGCATGCAGTTCGACAAGGGGTACATTTCCCCTTATTTCGTGACGGACTCCGAGCGGATGGAGTGCAGCCTCGAAGATCCCTATATCCTGATCCATGAGAAGAAGATCAGCGCGATGAAGGACCTCCTGCCCATCCTCGAGAAGGTCGTGCAGCAGGGCAAGTCCATGCTGATCATCGCCGAGGACGTGGAAGGCGAGGCCCTGGCCACGCTGGTGGTCAACAAGCTGCGCGGCACCATGCGCATCTCGGCCGTCAAGGCGCCGGGGTTCGGCGACCGCCGCAAGGCCATGCTGGAGGACATCGCGATCCTGACCGGCGGCCGGGTGATCACCGAGGACATCGGCATCAAGCTGGAGAATGTGACCTTCGAAGACCTGGGCCAGGCCAAGCGCGTGGTGATCGACAAGGACGAGTCGACGATCATCGAAGGCGCCGGTTCCCAGTCCGAGATCGAAGGCCGCATCGGCCAGATCCGCCGCCAGATCGATGAGACGACGTCGGACTACGACCGCGAGAAGCTGCAGGAACGCCTGGCCAAGCTGGCCGGCGGCGTGGCCGTGATCAACGTCGGTGCGGCGACCGAGACGGAAATGAAGGAGAAGAAAGCCCGCGTGGAAGACGCGCTGCATGCGACGCGCGCGGCCGTGGAAGAGGGTATCGTGCCCGGTGGCGGCGTAGTGTACCTGCGGGGTTCCGGTGCGCTGGACGGGTTGCAGGTCAACGGTGACGAGGCCACGGGCGTCGGCATCGTGCGGCGCGCCCTCGAGGAGCCGATGCGCCACATCGCGGCCAATGCCGGCGCGGAGGGTTCGGTCATCATCGAGCACGTGAAGCAGAAGGAAGGCGCCGTGGGATACAACGCCAACACCGGCGGTTACGAGGATCTCATGTCGGCCGGCGTGATCGACCCGGCGAAGGTGACGCGCATCGCGTTGCAGAACGCTTCCAGCATCGCGTCCCTCCTGCTGACCACCGAGACCCTGGTGACGGACATTCCCGAGAAGGAGCCACCTCCCGCGCCGGGCGGTTACGGCGGAGGCGGCATGGGCGGCATGGGCGGCATGGGCGGCATGATGTAGGCCTCCAGGCCCTCCTGCCGGGCAGTTCATGTACGTGAAGACCGGCGTCGGCTGTCTTAGCCGGCGCCGGTTTTGTTAGGAAGGAACGCATGCCTACCTATCAGTACCGATGCAACGAATGCAGACACGAGTTTTCCGAATTCCAGTCGATCACGGCGGATCCACTTTCTACCTGTCCGGAATGCGGCGGCGCCGTGAAGCGCCTCATCAGCGGCGGGGCGGGCTTCCTGTTCAAGGGCGACGGGTTCTATACCACGGACTACCGGAGCGAGAACTACAAGCAGGCCGAGAAGGCCGACCGGGAATCCTCGTCGTCCGGGTCCGGCAGGTCTGAATCCGACGGCGCCACGTCCGACGGGTCCAAGTCCGACGGCGGGTCCTCCGACGCGTCAGGTTCCGGGGACACATCGAAATCCGAAGCCTCCTCGAAGACCGATTCGTCTTCCGGCCAGCCTGGCACGTCCGGCTCCAACTGAAGGATGAACATGACCACAGACCACACGAATACACCGGACGACATCAAGGTCATCCATGACCGGATCTACGAGCAGAGCGTCTTCGTCGACCGGCTGATCTCGGAAATCGGCAAGGTGATCGTCGGCCAGCAGTACATGATCGAACGCCTCCTGATCGGCCTGCTGACCAACGGGCACATATTGCTCGAAGGCATGCCGGGCCTGGCCAAGACCCTGGCCGTGCGCACCCTGGCGTCGATGGTCTCGGCCCGGTTCCAACGCATCCAGTTCACGCCGGACCTGCTCCCCGCCGATCTCACGGGCACCATGATCTATCAGGCGGGCAGTGGGGAGTTCATCGCCAAGAAAGGCCCGATTTTCGCCCATCTCATCCTGGCGGACGAGATCAACCGGGCGCCCGCGAAAGTGCAGAGCGCCCTGCTGGAAGCCATGCAGGAGCACCAGGTCACCATCGGAGACGAGACTTTCCCGCTGGAGGACCCTTTCCTGGTACTCGCCACGCAGAACCCCATCGAACAGGAAGGGACCTATCCCCTTCCGGAGGCCCAGGTCGACCGTTTCATGCTCAAGCTGACGACGACCTATCCCCGCAAGGAAGAGGAACTGGAGATCCTGAACCGCATGACGTCCGGCGAACCGGCGGAAGTGGAACAGGTCGTCTCGCTGGAGGATATCGTCCAGGCGAGATCGATCATCAACCGGGTCTATATGGACGACAAGATCAAGCAGTACATCGTAGACCTCGTCTTCGCGACCCGCAACCCTGAAGAATACGGTGAGCTCGCCGAAATCCGCGACCTAGTGGAGTACGGCGCTTCGCCCCGGGCGACGATTTACCTGGCGACGGCCGCGCGCGCGCACGCCTTCCTGCGCCGCAGGGGCTACGTGACGCCCGAGGATGTGAAGTCGATCGGGATGGATGTCATGCGCCACCGCGTCATCGTCACCTACGAAGCCGAGGCCGAGGACATGACCTCTGAACAGATTCTTCAGCGCGTCTTCGACTGCGTAGAGATCCCTTGATACCCAGGCAGATCCTCCAGAAGATCCGGCAGATCGAGATCCGGACCAAGCATCTCGTGAACGACGTGTTCAGCGGCGAGTACCACAGCGTCTTCAAGGGACGCGGCATGGAGTTCGCCGAGGTGCGCGAATACGAGCCGGGCGACGAGATCCGGTCGATCGACTGGAACGTAACGGCCCGCCTGGGACGTCCCTATATCAAGCGCTTCATCGAGGAACGGGAGCTGACGGTCATACTCATGGCCGACGTCAGCGCATCGGGCCACTTCGGCACGGTGAACCAGATGAAGAGCGAGATCACCGCGGAGATCTGCGCGCTGCTGGCCTTCGCGGCGATCCAGAACAACGACCGCGTCGGCCTGCTCATGTTCACCGACCAGATCGAGAAGTTCATCCCGCCGAAGAAGGGACGGACCCACATCCTGCGGGTGATCCGGGAAGTGCTTTACACACAGCCGGGTCATACCGGCACCGACCTCACGCAGGCGCTGGAATACCTGAACCGGCTGCTGACGCGCCGGAGCATCGTCTTCATCCTGTCCGATTTCCTGACCGAAAACTACATGAAGCCCCTGCGCGTGGCCAGCAAGCGGCACGACGTGGTCGCCGTCACGATCACGGACCCGAGGGAACTCAGCCTGCCCGGCGTTGGCCTGATCGAGCTGCAGGACGCGGAGACGGGAGAAGAGGTGCTCGTCGACACCGGCGACGCCGGTTGGCGCAGGCAGTATGCCGAATACAACGAAGCCCTCCGCGAAGCGCGCGACCAGCAGTTCAGGGTGAACGGCGTAGACGCCATCCACATCCGCACGGACGAGCCCTACATCGATCCGCTGCTGCAGTTCTTCAAGCTGCGCGAACGCAAATTCGCGCGGTGATCGGATGGCAACAAAGGCTTGCTTTACATCACTTTGTGTCATAAATTAGGATACTTTGAAAATCGCTGCGCGTTTTGCGCGAAGGTTGTGGCAGCGGCGCTGGGAGCCTGACGTGATAGAAGTTAAGGACCTGACCAAGAAGTACGGCAATTTCACCGCGGTCCGGGACGTGAGTTTCGAGGTCGAAAAGGGCGAAATCCTCGGGTTCCTCGGACCGAACGCCGCGGGCAAGACCACGACCATGCGGGTGCTGACGTGCTTCATGCCCGCGACGGCCGGCACCGCCCGGGTGGCGGGGTTCGACACGTTCCGTCAATCCCTCGACGTGCGCCGCAGGGTGGGATACCTGCCGGAGAACGTGCCCCTCTACCTGGACATGCGGGTCCGCCCTTACCTGGAGTTCATCGCCAAGATCAAGGACATCCCGTCCCGTGATCGCCGAAGGGCCGTCAACCGCGTGATAGAGCTGGCCGCCCTTGAAGAAGTCGAGCACCGGATCGTCGGCCACTGTTCCAAGGGGTTTCGCCAGCGGGTGGGCCTGGCCCAGGCGCTGATCCACGATCCGGACGTCCTGATCCTGGACGAGCCGACCAACGGCCTCGACCCCAAGCAGATCAACGAGGTCCGGGAGGTGATCAAGGGCCTGGCCGGGGACCATACCATCATTCTGAGCAGCCATATTCTGCCCGAGGTGAGCAAGACCTGCGAGCGCGTGGTCATCATCGACCAGGGCCGGATCGTGGCCGGGGACACGCCGGCCAACCTGGATGCGCGGCTGCGGGGATCGCAGTCCATCTCGGCACAGATCCGGGGACCGGTCAGCGAGGTGATGGACCTGTTGAAGGAAAAGGACGGCGTCGTGGACGTGAAGACCAGGTCTTCCATCGGCGACGGCCTTTGGCAGTACGACATCGACGTCGTGCCGGGACGGGATCTCCGTTCCGAGGTGGCATCGTCGGTGGTCGGAAAAAACTGGGACCTCGTGGAACTCACCACGGCCGGCATGAGCCTGGAGGAGATCTTCCTCGAGCTGACGACCCAGGAAGAGGAGGGCGGCTGACGATGCAGGGATTGCTGGCCATCTGGGGCCGTGAATTGAAGGCCTATTTCATTTCACCCATATTCTACGCCCTTTCGACCGTGTTTATTTTTATCGTAAGCTTCATGTTTTTCTATAGCTTACAGAGTTACACCCAGTATTTCATGCAGGTCGCGCAGTACCCGACGATGATGGAGCGCATCAACATCAACGAGATGATCATGCGCCCGCTGTTCAATACCATGAGTTTCGTGGCCGTGCTGACACTCATGCCCATGCTCACCATGCGGGTATTTTCCGAGGAGAAGAAGACCGGTACGATCGAGCTGCTGCTGACCTCTCCGGTCCGCGACTGGCACGTGATCCTGGGCAAGTTCCTGGCGGCCTTCACCCTGTACACGGCCATGATCGGGCTGACGCTCATCTACCCGATGGTGCTCCAGGTGTACGGCGATCCGGACTGGGGCCCCATTTGGGCCGGCTACCTCGGTCTCGTGCTCCTCGGGGGCGGCGTGATCACCATCGGGCTCTTTGCCTCCTCGCTGACGGAGAACCAGATCGTGGCCGCCGTGATCTGCTTCGGCGCCGCGCTCATACTCTGGATGATGGATGTAGCGGCGGAATCGATGACCGGCATGCTGGGCGAGGTGGTCGGATACCTGTCCGTGCTGAGGCACTACAATACCTTCGAGAAGGGGATCATCGACTCGACGGACTGCCTCTTTTTCCTGAGTTTCATCTTCCTGGGCCTGTTCATCACGGTCCGGTCGGTTGAATCGACGCGCTGGCGGGGTTGACGCCGGTCCCGAGTGGACGACCGGTCCTGCGCACTCAAGCTTCCAGCAGTCTGAATAAGGGAGACAACCGTACATGAGGAGTCTCGTTTCAACCGCCGGATACCTGGGGCTCATCCTGATCCTGGTCAGCGGGTACCTCTACGCATCGGACGCGACGACACCGCGCACGGTCCTGATCGTCCTGCTGGCCGGCCTGGCGCTCGGATCGGCCTGGCTGGTCCTGGAGTGGGAGACGGTGTGGAACCTGCTGGGGCGGCGCACCACGCGGTACGGCGCCAACACCGCGGTCCTGGTCCTGCTGGTGATCGGCATCCTGGCCTTCGTGAACCTGATCGGCGCGCGGTACTCCCAGCGGTACGACACGACCGCCAACAAGCGGTTCAGCCTCGCGGACCTGTCCATCAGCGTGCTGGAAGAGTTGGACCAGGACGTCCACATTGTGGGATTCTTCAGATCCGGCGGGCCCGAAGCCATGCAGCAGCACCAGATCGACGACATGCTGAACCAGTTCCAGTATCATTCGGACCACATCACCTACGAATTCATAGACCCCGATCTCGAACCCAGCATCGCCCGCCAGTACAACATCTCCGCCTACGGAACGATCGTGTTCGAAAGCGAGGGCAAGACCGAGCACATCAACCGCTACCTCGAAGCGAACGTGACCAACGCGCTGGTCAAGGTCACGCGGGAAGGCCAGAAGACCATCTACTTCCTGGAAGGCCACGGCGAACATAACGTCAACCTGACCGACCAGGCCGGCTACAACAGGCTGCTCCAGCTGCTCGAGAACCAGAGCTACGTCGTCCGGAGTTTCTCGCTGCTCAGCGAGGTGGAAGTCCCGGCGGACTGCAGCGTCCTCGTGGTGGCGGGACCCCGAACCAACCTGGTGGGCAACGAGCAGGAAGCCATTCGCGACTACCTGGACCGAGGCGGCCGCGCCCTGTTCCTGATCAACCCCGACTACCCGGAGGAAAGCGCCGACCTGTCCGCGCTCCTCGCCCACTGGAAGGTGCGGATCGGCGACAACGTGGTGATCGACGAAAGTGCCGTGGGGCGCTTGCCCGGCATGAACGAGTACATGCCGGCCGTCATGCAGTACCCGGCCCATCCCATCACGCGCCCGCTCGGAAGCACCGTGAGTTTCTTTCCGCTGGTGCGGTCCATTGAACCAGCGGCGGCCTCCGACGACACCGTGGAGGTTCAGACCATCGCCATGACCAGTGCCCGCAGTTGGGCGGAGACCACGCTGCCGGGATCGCCGGAGGAAGCCGTGGAGTACACGCCCGCGCTGGACCCGCAAGTGGACGAGCCCGGTCCCGTGTCCATCGCCGTGGCCATCACGGCCGTCCCCCGGGCGCTGCCCCGCAGGGACATGCGGACGCTGACGCCCCAGGAGATGGCGATGCGGCCGGAGGAGCACGAACTGAAGACCCGCATCGTGGTCGTCGGCAACTCGGCTTTTGCCAACAATACCTATATCAGGCTGCCGGGCAACGGCGACCTGGCGCTGAACATCCTCAACTGGCTCGCCCAGGAGGAAGACCTGCTCGCGATCCGGCCCAAGTCCAGCGACACCAGGCTGGTTCAGATCTCGCTGAGCCAAATGCGGGATATCTTCATCGTCACCGGCATCCTGTCGCCCATCGGCATCCTGATCGCGGGCGTCGTGGTGTGGTGGAGAAGGAAATAGGAGGCGAAGCGCCGTGAGCGGTGGACGGTACACGATCGTGCTGGCCGTGATCCTGGGATTGCTGGCGGCCGTTTTCTTCCTCTTCGTGCTCGAGGAAGAAGAAGTCGCGGTAGCCGAGCGGGTGTTCGAGCTCAACGCGGAAGAGGTCGTCGAGATCAGGGTGGCCGTGGACGGCGCGGTCACTACGCTCGAGAAGGTCCCGCTGGAAGGCTGGGTGATTACCGATCCGGTCCGTTACGCGGCGGACCCGGACATCGTGGTTACGCTGCTGCGTGAATTCTCCGCCCTGTCCCCGGCCCGGACCATCGCCGATTCAGCGGAGGTCCTATCGGAGTACGGTCTCGAGCGACCGTCGGCGTCCGTCGAGGTCATCCGGGGTCTCGACACGCCCATGGTATTGCTGCTGGGAGACGTGAACCCGACGGGCGCGGCCCACTACGCCGTGGAACAGGGCACGCGGCAGGTGTTTCTCATCTCCACGCAGATCAATGGGAACCTGCGCAAGACGACCGATGCGCTGCGGGACCGCAGGCTGATGCGGGTCGAACAGGACGAGGTGGAGGAGATTGTCCTCGAAAAAGGCGGCCGCCGCGTCGTCCTCAGGCTGGACCCCTTCGGGACCTGGCGCGTGGAAGCGCCCTACCGGCTGCCGGCGGAGCGCGATGAAGTGATCAACGCGTTGGGTACAATCATCAACGCCACGGCCATTGCCTTCATCGACGACGCGCCGTCTTCGCTTGCAGGATACGGCCTGGCGGATCCGGTGATGACGGCGACCGTGAAATCCGGCGACGGCAGCGTACTCCATACGCTTTCACTGGGCAATGAGGAGATGGGCCAGGTCTACGCCATGACCAGCGAGAGACGCAACGTGTACTCGGTCTCGACGTCGATCACGCGGCAACTGGACCGGGAGCCCGACTTTTATCGGCGCCTCACGGCCTTCGATTTCCAGTCCTACAGGGTCCCCACTTTTTCGATGAACATCGGAGACGAGAACGTGACGCTGGTCAAGCATGCCTTCGAGGACTGGCGGATGACGTCGCCCTACGCGCTGAGAGCGAACGACCAGTTCATCACGGCCATGCTGGACAGCCTGGAGATCATGCGCGTGCGGGACCACATCCCGGCGACGGCCGCGAACAGCGCGGCGTACGGTTTCGAGCAACCGGTCGCCCGCCTTTCGCTTACGATCGATGACCGGGTGAACCTCCAGGAAATCCTGGTCGGGACGGACTCCGGAGACGGGCTGTACACCTACGTCATGGATCCGGCGGAAGAATGGATCTACGCGGTGGACGCTACAAGCCTGCGGCGCATGCCGGGCTCCGCGATCGAGTTGCGCGACAACAAGATCCTGCGGTTCAAGGGCTACGAGGTACACATGTTCGAAGTGGTCACGCCCGACGACCGGCTGCGGGTGCGCCGCGACCAGAAGCAGCGAGTCGTGTGGAAACTGGAAGAGCCTTCAACGGGCGACGCGGACGCGATTTCGGTCGGCCGGGCTTTCAGCGAACTGGATTCATTGTATTCGGAGGCCTTCGTTACGGCGGACCCCGAAGCGGACCTGGCCACCTTCGGACTGGACCGGCCGGTCATGGAACTTACGTTGCAGGTCGGGGGCCGGGACAACGTGCCGGAAGAACGCATTTCGCTCCTGGTAGGCAGCTCCCTTCCCGGGGACGAAAGCCTGGTTTACGTCAAGCAAAGGAACAGCCCCGTCGTGTCCCTGGCCAGGGCCGGGTTCATAGCCCGGATCAACGAAATGGTCGCCCAGACATCGAAATCGTGACGTGAGGCGGCATGCGGTGAGGCGTTCCTTTTTTCTCGCCACCGTCCTGGTGGCCGTCGCGACGGACCCGGTCGACACCGGAGCCTTCCCCGGACCGCAGGAAGGAGATTCCGGGTTTTCGATCGAGGCCTCGGTGGACCGCGACCGGATTACCGTGGGCGATCCCTTCCTGTACCGGGTCACCGTGAAGAGTCCCGGCAACTCCGCGATCGAATGGCCGGAATCCGGGACGCCTCCTGAAGGTTTCGATCTCCTGTCCTTCGAGCATGCAGGACCCCTGTCCGGACCCGGCGACGCGAACATCGATCTGCTCCGGTACGAACTCACCCTGTACCGGACCGGCGAGCATTCCATCCCGCCCTTTGCGCTCAAGTGCGTCTTGTCGGATGGCACCGAGTTATCCGCCGAATCAGAGGCCATTCCGTTTTCCGTCGTCAGCGTAATAGACGATGATGCCGCGGATATACGCGATCTGAAATCCCCGGTGGACATCCCCGGCGGGGCGCCCTGGTACTACTGGCTGGTCGCCGGACTGGTGTTGCTCGCCGTCGCGGCGGCCGTCTTCCTGTACATCAGGCGCCGGAGGAAACGGGAGGACCCGCAGGGTACGGTCCCGGAGATCGAACGCCCGCCCGAAGAGATCGCCATGGAAGAACTGGAACGGCTGGCCCTGAAGGAGTGGCTGGCAAAGGGACGCGTGAAAGCCCACTATTCCGCGCTTTCGGAAATCCTGCGCCGGTACCTGTCCGGGCGCTACGGGATAGCCGCGATGGAATTCACGACCTCCGAGCTGCTGACGGCATTGAACGCGCGCCAGGTCGGCCACGAAGAATCCCGGGTCGTCCGGGAACTTTTCGAAGAATGCGACATGGTCAAATTCGCCAGGTTCACGCCGGAAACGCATCGGCAGTCGCTTTCGCTGCGGGTAGGACGGGAGATCGTCGAGCTGACACGTCCGCCCGTAGTATCGGAAGTCACTGAGCCGGCAAAGGACTGATGCTCCCATGTTCTTTTCTACGCCCATGATCCTGGTGTTGCTCTTGATCCTGCCGGTGCTTCTATGGACGTACCGCAGGCGATTGAAGTCACGCCGGGGCGGACTGAGCTTCTCGGACATCTCCTTCGTCAACCGGTTGGGACCCGCGTCCGCCCTGAAGTACCGCCACGTTCCCACCGCGCTGCGCACCATGGCCATCGGCCTGGCCATCCTCGCCCTGGCCCGCCCGCAGACCGGCACCGAAGGCGCGGAAGTGATGACGGAGGGGATCGACATCGTTCTGGCGCTCGATATATCCGGGAGCATGGGGGCGGAAGACTACAAGCCACGCAACCGGCTTTTCGTGGCCAAGTCCGTGATTTCCGACTTTATCCGGGAACGGACGAACGACCGGATCGGCATGGTGGTCTTCGCGGGACGCAGCTTCACCCAGTGCCCGCTGACGCTGGACTACGACGTGCTGCTCGGCCTGCTGGACCAGGTGGAGATCGGGTTGACCGAAGACGGTACGGCCATCGGGATGGGCATTGCCAATTCCGTCAACCGGCTGCGGCAGAGCACCGCCGAAAGCAAAGTGGTCATTCTGCTTACCGACGGCGTGAACAACACCGGGGCGATCGACCCCATCACCGCGGCCAAGGCAGCCGACGCGCTGGGGATCAAGATCTACTCGATCGGGATCGGGAAAGAGGGCGGCGCGCCCATCCCGGTCGACGACCCCGTGATGGGCCGCACGTACGCGCGCAACCGTGACGGCAGCCTCGCCCTCACGGAAATCGATGAAGGGACGCTCAGGGAGGTCGCGCGGATCACGGGAGGGTTCTATTTCAAGGCGACCGATGCCGAGATGCTGTCCCACATCTACCAGCGGATAGACGCGCTGGAACGTACGGAGATGAAGGTCATCGCCTACTCGAGGTACACCGAACTGTTCGGGTATTTCCTTTTGCCGGCCATGTTTCTCATACTGGCGGATATCGTGCTGTCGCATACCCGGCTGAGAAGACTGCCGTAGCACGTACGGCCCGGTGGCGGCGTGTAACGGCCGAGGAGCCGACATGCAGTTTGCACAACCTGAATACCTCTATCTCCTGGCGGCCGCGCCCCTGCTCGTCCTGTTCTTCGCCGCGCGGTTCCGGCGCAGGCGCGAAGCCCTCAGGCAGCTGGGAGAACCGGAACTGATCGGCAGGCTGTCCCGTTCAACCGTGGCGAGAAGACAGTCGGTCAAGGCCGCCCTCGTGCTCTTTGCCCTGATCTGTTTCATGCTGGCCCTCGCCCGGCCGCAGTTCGGGACCCGGTCCGAAACCGTGCGCCAGACCGGATTCTCGGTCATGGCCGCGCTGGACGTTTCCAACAGCATGCTGGCCGAGGATGTCCGGCCGAACCGCCTCGTCCGGGCCAAATTCGCCGTCCGGTCCCTGGTAGGGAAGCTTCGTAACGACCGGATCGGCCTGGTGGTATTCGCCGGGTCCGCTTTTCTCCAGTGCCCGCTGACCACCGATTACAGCATCGTGGATCTCTTTCTGGACGGCATCGATACCCGGACCGTGGGTACCCAGGGTACGGCCATCGCGGAGGCGCTGCGCATCGCGGGCCGGTCGTTTCGGCAGGATCACAAGGGGTACAAGGCCGTCGTGCTGATCACCGACGGAGAAGACCACCAGGAAGACCCGCTCGCCATCGCTTCGGAACTGGCGGCCCAGGGGGTACGCGTGTACGTGGTGGGCATCGGCACGCCGCAGGGCGTACCCATACCGGTTACGGACGAGGACGGCAGGGTCGCCGGCCACATGCGGGACCGGTCCGGCGCGGTGGTCATGAGCCGCCTGGACGAGTCCACGCTGCGACATATCGCGGAAACGACCGGAGGGGCATACTACAGGGCCTCGCCCGGTGGAGAGGAGATGGACCTGGTATACGACACCATCGCGTCACTGGAGAAAGCGGAGTTCGAGAGCAGAGAATTTACGCAGTACGTTGAACGGTTCCAGTATATATTGTTCTTCGGCCTGCTGCTCCTGGTCGCGGATACCGTGATCCGGGACCGCGGACCGCTCGACGAATCGTAAGGAACGGAAACCGAAGCCATGAGCGCAATCCTGGTCTTCCTGTTGTTTCTCGGCTGGCAGCCGGCTGTGAAGAACGCCCGCGGCAACGAACTGTATCAACAGGAAAAATACGATGAGGCGCTGGCGGCATATGACGAGGCGCTGGCGGAGGACGGCGAGAACCCGGCACTGCATTACAACCGGGGAAACGCGCTGTACCGCTCCGACCAGTATCCTTCGGCTGTACAGGCCTACGCGAACGCGATAGACGGCGAGGCGCCGGTCGGTGGCCGGGCCCAGTACAACATGGGAAACAGCCTCTATCGCATGGGCCTGCTGAAGGATTCCATCGAGGCCTACAAGGCGGGCCTGCGGATCGAGCCGGACGATATCGACATGAAATACAACCTGGAATACGTGATGCGGCAGCTTCAGCAGCAGGAGGAACAGGAACGCAGAAACGCGCAGGACCGGCAGCAGGACCCGGAGGACCAGGCCAACCAGGATGCCCAGGACAACCGGGATGACCCGGACGACCGGGACGACCGGGACGACCCGAACGACGGGGGACCGGAACCCGATGAAGAGGAAAGCCCGGAAGCGCCTCCGCCGCCCCGTGAGGGGGAACTGAGCAGGGCGGAAGCGGAACGCCTGCTGAACGCCCTGAACAGGGACGAGCAGGACATCCAGCGCCGGCTGCGTAGACAACAGGCCACGCAGGTCAATCCGGAGAAAGACTGGTAACCTGATGATCGTCATGAAATTCGGCGGCACTTCCGTAGGCGGTGTGGACGCTATTCGTCAAGTCGTCGAGATCGTCGCGAAGTACCGCGAACACGATATGGTGGTGGTCCTGTCCGCCATGAGCAAGGTGACCGACGCGCTCCGAGCCATGGCGGCGCAGGCCTGCGAGGGTACGGAGCCCACGGCCTCCCTTTCTGCGCTGAGGAAACGCCACGAGGACACGGTCCATGCCCTGGCCGAAGGAAAAGAGCGGGAACAGGCCCTCGAGGTCTGTGCCGGACTCATCGACGAACTGTCGGGCATCCTGCACGGCATCACGCTGCTCAGGGAGCTTTCCCCCCGTTCGGTCGACCTGGTCAGCTCCTTTGGCGAGCGCCTTTCCGTGGTCGTTGTCTCGGCCGCGCTCAGGTCGGCCGGCCTGTCGTCCCTGCCCGTCGACGCGCGGGAGTATGTGAAGACGAACGAGCGCTACACCGAGGCGGAGGTGAATTTCGCCGAGACGGACCGGCGGCTTTCGGCGGGCCTGGCGCCGATGGTATCGAGTGCCCGCATACCAATCGTAACGGGGTTTATCGGATCCACCGACGAAGGCGTGACCACGACCCTCGGGCGAGGCGCTTCGGACTACACCGCCTCCCTGGTCGCCAGTGCGCTGCAGGCTGAGGAAGTATGGATCTGGACGGACGTGGACGGCGCGATGACGGCCGACCCGAGGATCGTCGAGGACGCCCGCGTCCTCAAGGAGATATCGTATCTCGAGGCTTCGGAGATGTCCTATTTCGGCGCCAAGGTACTCCATCCCATGACCATGCTGCCCGCGGTGAAACAGGAGATTCCCATCCGGATACGGAACACCTTCCGGACCGGGCACAGCGGTACGCTCATCACTTCGCGCACCCGCGCCGCACCGCTGGGCGTGAAGGCCGTAACGAGTATCGACCGGCTCTGCCTGATCATGGTCGAGGGCACCAGCCTGAGCCGGACGCCGGATACCCACGCGCGGCTGTTCAAGACCACGGCGGACCGCAAGACCCAGGTCGTCATGATCACGCAGGCTTCCTCTGAACACGACATCTGCCTGGTCGTCGGCGAAGGAGACAGCCCGGGAACGGTCAAGGCGCTGAAGGAGGAATTCCGTCACGAGGTCGCCGAAGGCAGTCTGGAGGAAATCTCGGTTCAGTCCGACCTGGCCGTGGTGGCCGTGGTAGGCGGCGGCATGAAGGGCACCCCGGGAATCGCGGCCCGCACATTCGGCATTCTCGGCGAACACGGAATAAACATCATCGCCATCGCCCAGGGTTCGTCGGAGCTGAACATTTCATTCATCATCGGTCGGGACGACCTGCGGAAGACCGTTCAACTGGTGCACGCGTCATTCGGACTGGGAGGGGACGGAGATTTTGAGCACGATTAACCTGTTTCAATTCGGCAAGGGCAATATCGGCGGAACCTTGATCCGCCAGGTGGCGGACCGCGCCGGCTCCCTGGCCGAAACCACCGGCCTTTCCTTCGAATACATCGGCATCTGCGGCCGGAACCGGCTGATTTTCAATCCGGGAGGACTCAACAAGGCGTTAAGCGGCCCCGGCGGCCTGGACCGGCTGCTCGAAGACGGGGACAGCCGCAAGGACTACCCGGGCGCGGCCGCCATGATCGATCGCCTGCTGGGCGGTCCGGGCGGTCCGGGCGGTCCGGGCGATCCGCCCGGGAACCTGTGCGTCGTCGACACCACGTCCGCCGAAATGACGGAAGTGCACCTGGCCTGCCTTCGCCGGGGCGTACCGGTCGTGACGGCCAACAAGAAGCCCATCACCGACCGGAGCGCCGCCTACGAAGAGATCCGGCGGCTGGGCCGCGCCGACCGGATGCGGTACTGGTACGAAACGACCGCCGGCGCCGGCCTGCCCATCGTCAGCACCGTCAGGGAACTGGTGGATACCGGGGACGAGGTAACGCGGATCGCGGGATGCCTGAGCGGCACGCTGGGATACATCTGTTCCCAGCTCGACCACGGCCGGACCTTCTCCGAGATCGTGCGGGAGGCAAAGGAACTCGGGTATACGGAACCCGATCCACGGGACGACCTGAACGGGATGGACGTGGCCAGGAAGGCCTTGATCCTGGCCCGTGAGATCGGATACCGCCTTGAACTCGACGACCTGGAGATCGAGGGCATGGTCTCCGATGCACTGCTGGACGCACCGTCGGTGGATGCGTTCATGGCCATGCTGACCGGAGAAGACGCGGCCTACGCGCAGCGGGTCGAATCCGGTGGAGATCGCGGTCAGGTGCTGCGGTACGTCGCCACGGTGGGGGACGGCACGTGCCGGGTAGGCCTCGAAAACGTGGACCGGGAAAGTCCCCTGGGAAGCCTGGCCGGTCCGGACAACATGGTCGTGTGCACCACCAAGCGGTACCGGGACAACCCGCTGATCGTGCGGGGACCGGGCGCGGGGCCGGAGGTCACGGCGGGCGGCCTGTTCGGAGACCTGATCAAGGCGGCAAGGGCGCTGCCGGGCAGCGATCATCCATGACCTTCATTCCAGATCCGGGAGCATGAAATGGCGACGAATGAAATCAAAGTAGGGGTCCTTGGCGCTACCGGGGCGGTCGGGCAGCGGTTCGTCCAGTTGCTCGAAGACCATCCGTGGTTCAGGATAACCGCCGTCGCGGCATCGGAGCGGTCGGCCGGCAAACCCTACGCGGAAGCCGTGACCTGGCGGCTGGACACGCCGGTCCCGGAGTCCGTGCGCGCGCTGCCCGTCGCGCTTTGCGAACCGGGGCTGGACTGCGACCTGGTGTTCTCGGGCCTGGATTCCGCGGTGGCCGGCCCGATCGAGGCGGCCTTCGCGGCGGCCGACTACGCCGTCGTCAGCAATTCGAAGAACCACCGCATGGACGAGGACGTGCCGCTGCTTGTTCCCGAGGTCAACGGGGACCACTGCGCGATCATCGACTACCAGCGCAGGCGCAGGGGATATGGCCGCGGGTTCATCGCGACCAATCCGAACTGCTCCACCATCGGCCTTACGATGGCGCTTAAGCCGATCGTCGAACGCTTCGGCATACGGCAGGTCGCGGTCACCACCCTGCAGGCCCTGTCCGGGGCCGGTTACCCGGGCGTCCCCTCCCTCGAGATCCTCGATAACGTGCTGCCCTACATCGGGGAAGAAGAAGACAAGATGGAGCGGGAAACCCTGAAGCTGCTGGGCAGGTTCAGGGACAACCGGATCGAGCATGCCGGGATCGTCGTCAGCGCGCAGTGCAACCGGGTACACGTCCAGGACGGCCACATGGAATGCGTTTCCGTCGCCCTGGAGAACAAGACCGATACGAACGGTCTCGCCGAGGCGTTGCGCAACCACCGGGGACCGCCCCAGGAACTCGGCCTGCCCTTCGCTCCCGCGCGTCCGGTCATCGTACGCGATGAACCGGACCGGCCGCAGCCGAGGATGGACCGCGACGCCGAAAACGGCATGGCCGTGACGGTGGGCCGGATACGGCCCTGTCCGGTGCTGGACATGAAATTCGTGGTACTTTCACACAACACCATCCGGGGGGCCGCGGGTACGTCCATCCTGAACGCGGAGTTCCTGCGGACCCAGGGATACCTGGATTGAACCCATGAAACGGTGCATGCAGACCGGTCTCATCGTATTGCTGCTGCTCGGCGCACGGGCCGCTTCGGGTCAGGAGATCTCGGTCACGGCCGAGGTCAGTCGTACCCGGATGACGGTCGACGAGACGCTGATCCTGACGGTTTCAGTCTCCGGTTCCGAACTGGGCGATGTCCCGAAACCTGTTCTGCCCGACATGCAGCCGTTCATCGTCATCGGCAGCACGTCTTCCTCCTCCTCCAGCTTCAACCTGGTGAACGGCAAACTGTCCTCCTCCCGGTCCGTGCGGTTCATCTACCAGTTGAAACCCCGGAGGACGGGCACTTTCGTCATTGACGCCGCCGAAGTGACGCTTGACGGCGTCGCCCACGAAACGACGCCGATCACGATCGAGGTAACGCCGGGCGCACAGGGTTCTTCGCAACCGGGCGCAACCCGTGCCGCGCCGTCCGGCGGTTCACCGTCCACGGCCGCGGGTCAGTCCTCAGCCGCGGGTCTGTCGCAGGATGCCGCCGGCACGCCGGACCTGGAGGATACGGTCTACATCCGGACCAACGTGGACAAGCGGCGGGCCTACCTGGGCGAACAGGTAACAGTGACCTATACGCTATACACCCGTCTGGGCCTGTCGAACGCCCGTTACGACGTGGTCCCCTCCTACACCGGCTTCTGGATGGAGGAGCTCTTCTCCGCCCATCACCTCGACTTCAAGGAAGAAATCATCGGCGGCCGAAGGTACGCCGTCGCGAAGCTGCGCGACATCGCCCTTTTCCCCACCGTGACGGGAGAACTGAACCTCGAGCCGCTGTCGATGATCTGTGACGTGCAGGCCGAACGGTCCCGCAGAAGTCTCTTCGACAGCTTTCTCTCCGATCCCTTCGACACGTTTTTCTCGAATACGCGTCAGATCAGGGTGGTGTCCGGCGAGCAGACCGTGCAGGTGCAGCCGCTGCCGGTCGAGGGCCGCCCCGACGGTTTCCGCAACGCGGTAGGCGACTTCTCGCTCAAGGCGATGGTGGACCAGGCCACCACGGAAGTGAACCAGCCCGTGACGCTGACGATCGAGCTGACCGGGGAAGGCAACCTGAAGACCGTGGAGGATCCCAAACTTCCGCCGCTCGGTGATTTCAAGGAATACCAGTCCGGCAACCGGGCGGAGTACGCGTCCGGCAGGCTGCGGATCTCCGGAACCAAGACCTGGGATCACGTGCTCATCCCCACGGTACCCGGCGACCATGCCATCGCTTCGCTGGCCTTTCCTTTCTTCGATCCCGATACGGATTCCTACCGGGTTACGACGACCGAACCGATAACGATTTCCGTCCTGCCGGCCAGCGGATCGCAGGCGGCCGTCGTCGGCATGCCCCGCAGATCGGTCGTCCGGCAGATCCGCGAAGATATCCAGTACATCAAACCCGAAACGGCTTACCTGGGCGACCAGGGCGAGGTCCTGTTCCGGTCGACCTGGTACTTGCTGCTGCATGTCCTGCCCATCGCGGCGATTCTGGCGACGGTCCTGTACCGGTCCCACGCCCATCGCCTGCGGCGCGACACCGGTTTCGCCCGGCGGCGCCGGGCGAGAAGCACCGCCCTCGGCCTGCTGCGCCGGTCCCGGGAGCAGCTGGAAAAAGGCGCGCTCGACCAGGCCTTCACCGGCATTTCCAACGCGTTGTACGGTTACGTCGCCGACAGGTGCAACCTGCCGACGGCCGGCCTGACGTCCCCTCGCGCTGTCGAACTGCTCAGGGAACGGGGCGTGGACGAAGACACCGCTGCCCTGGTCAGGGACTGCCTGGATGCCTGCGACCTGGCCCGGTTCGCCCCGACGGCGCATACGGCGGAACACGCCGGCGACCTGATCGACAAGGCCCGGAACGGTATCGAATCCATCGAATCCCAGCTATCCCGAGACCGTTGAAAGCCACCGCGATTCACGATATGCGCGCGGATGGCCTGCCGGCGGCCGTCTCTAACCCGGATCGGAGACCGGAAGTCCGGGGTTTTCGACACCTGGTTGCGGGGGCTCGTCACCTGGTTGCGGGGGCTCGTCACCTGGTCGCGGGACTGGGCCTGGCCGTCCTGGCCATCGGCCTTGCGGCCGCTGGTTGCGCCGAAGACCCGGTGGACCGGCAGACCACGGAGTTGTACCGCCAGGGCAACCTGCTGTATGAGGGCGGGAAATTCGCGGAGGCCAGCCGGACGTACGAACGCATCATTGAACGCGGGGTACGCAATGGGCACGTGTACTACAACCTGGGGAACGCCTATTACAAGCAGGATCGGATCGGCCTGGCCATCCTGGCCTACGAGCGGGCGACCCGCCTCCTGCCCCGGGACGCGGACTTGCACAACAACCTGGACCTCGCGAAGGAACGGACGACGGACCAGATCGCGGGCGAAGTGCCGTGGTTCGGCCGGCAGGCGCTGGACGGCGTGACGGTGAACGAAGCCACGGTCGCCGCGACCTCGGCCGGGTTCCTCGCGTCGCTGGCGCTGGTGGGCTTTCTGCTCGCGAGGCGGCCGCGCACGCGGTCCGCGACCGGTTACGCGCTCCTGGTCTCCTGCATCGCGCTGCTCATGGCCGCCGGGTTCCTGGGCATCAAGATCTACGACAGCCTGGTGAACGAGGAAGCGATCGTCCTGCGGCCGACGGCCGTGGTCAGAACCGGACCCGACGTATCATCCGAACCGGTTTTCACGCTGCACGAAGGCGCAAAAGTCCAGCTGGTCGAACACCGGGACGACTGGCTCCGAATCCGCCTGCCGGACGGAAAGAACGGCTGGTTGTCACAGGACAATCTCGAGAGGATCTGACCCGCGACGCGTCGAACCCGATACACTTTTCACATTCAAACCGGACACAGGACGACAGAACACGCCCATGTTTACTTCCATTTCCGAACCGCAGACCCAGCCCATCGATCCCGATGACCGGGCCTACTGGTCCCAGGTCCGGTCCCAGTTCATGCTGGAACCGGGCCACGCCTATCTCAACAACGCCGCCCTGGGCATGCCTCCCAAGCCTGTTCGGGATGCCGTCGCCGCGGGATTCCGCCTGATGTCCGAGAACCCGTCGAAGGCCAAGCGGGATTTCCACGGCTACATCGAGTCCGAGCTCAGGCCGGCCATGGCGGGTTTCCTGGGTGCGGAGACGGGTGAAATCGCCCTGGCGCGCAATGCGACCGAGGGACTCTACCATATCGTAAACGGACTGGACCTGGCGCCGGGAGACGGGGTCCTGATGACCACGCAGGAGCATCCCAGCGCGGTGAAGCCCTGGAAGGTAAGGGCAGAACGGTACGGTATCGAGGTCCGGGAAGTCCATATCCCCAGCCCGCTGGAGGGAGCGGACGACATCCTGGAACGTATCTCCGCAGCGATCGACGGGCGGACGAAAGTGCTCTTCTTCTGTCACGTCACCCGGGGGGGATACCTGTACCCGGTAAAAAGACTCTGCGCAATGGCCAGGGAGAACGGGCTGATATCGGCCGTCGACGGCGCCCAGGCGGTTGGGATGCTGGACGTCGACCTGGCCGAGGTCGGCAGCGACCTGTATACCAACAGCCTGCACAAGTGGTTCCTCGGTCCCGCCGGCACGGGATTCCTCCATGTCCGCCGCGCCATGCAGACCTCCTTCAGCACCCTCTACGTGCCGGAGGCTGAACCCGGCGGCGACGCGCTCCGTTACGAAATCCAGGGAACCTACGACCTGCCCGTGCGCGCGGCCCTCGGCACCGCCCTGGATTTCCTGAACCGCATCGGAATAGGCAATATCGAGCGGCGCCTGCGCATGCTGTCGGACTACCTGAGAAAGGCCCTCCTGGAAGTCCCCGGGCTGCGGCTGCTCACCAGCCTGTCCCACGATGTCTCGTCTCCGGGTTCCACCATCTTCGAGTTCGACGGGATCGACGCGGCGCGGTGGCGCGGTCCCATGGAGGAAGAAGCGCAACTCCACGTGGACGACCACGACCGGGACGGCCACCGGGGCCTCCGCATCTCCACCCACTACTACAACACGACGGACGAAATCGACCGGTGCGTCGACAAGCTGAAGGAACTGGCACGGCGGGAAGGGCGTTAAGCGCGGCTGCCGCACCTTGAATCAGTCGGCCGGCCTGGCCGGTTCAGACCTCGTATCCCAGCTCGTCCAGCGCTTCGCCCAGCAGGTCCATCGGGAGCGCGCCTTCGGCCTTCTTCCACCGCCCCACCGCTTCGGGCCGCACGACGATACGGCTCAGGGAGATGTCGAGATAGGCTTCAAGCCGTCGGAGAGTCTCTTCCTGTTTCAGCACGAAGTCTTCGAACCGGACGGTCACGAGGTGGCCGGGTACCGGCGTCGCCTTCATGAGCCGGTACTGGTACAGCCACGAAATCGCCCGCTGCCGCCTGATGTCCGCCGTGTCGGGATACTCGATGCCGAAATCGCCGAGATCGTCGGTCCGGTGCGAGGCGAGGATGCCGTCCCGCGGGTCCCGGATCCAGTGGATATACCGGATATCGGGATACATGCGGACGATCCACGGATAGATGAGCGTGGTTTCCGGCAGTTTCCAACCGCGGAAAGGAGCCCCGTTTTCCAGCACGTCCGCCAGGTAGGCTTCCACCTTCTCCACGAATTCCGGGTCGATGTCCATTCCCAGCACCTCTGAGAAATCCCAGGAGGTGCCACCGGTCCACCGGACGTACTTCGCGAAGATCCGGCAGGCGTCATACAGGTCGTGCGGGGGTACCTTGTCGCCCGAGGCGTTGATCGTCCGACCCATGTAGACACCGCTGGTGTATAGCGTGTGGGACATGGCCCGCGTGCCGGAGTGTCCCCGGCCAATTATGGTAATGATGGGCATGGTCTGTACTCGGTGGACGGTGACGGCCGTCTGAACAGGATCAGCAGGTTCCTTCAGGAAATCGGCGGGAAAGATCAGACCCGGATCTTCGACAGGGAAATATGCCCGCTGAAGCACTGGTCGATATCGGAGCCGGGTTTCCGGTGCCGTTCGTGATAGATCCCGGTATGCAGGTAACCGTTTTCGGTCGGCGTGAACGCGATGCGGAAGGGACTCGTATCCACCGGAGTGGACTTTACTTCAAGGCGGGTTTCGTCGTGATCCGGGTGGGGGAGGTTGACGTTGTAGAAGACCCCGGTTCCCGGTTCCTCGCTCAGCAGGCGTTCCAGGACCGGCTTCAGGCGTTCCGCGGCCAGCGGCCAGTCGATCTCCCGGCCGTCCGCCGTGTAATGCGACAGCGCCATGGCCTTGCAGCCGTGGATGGTGGCTTCTCTGGCGGCGGCCACCGTGCCGGATTCGTAGACGTCCACCCCGAGATTGCCCCCGTTGTTGATACCGGACAGCAACCAGTCCCCGTCGGTCGCAAGCTGGTTGACCGCCAGGCGCGCACAGTCGGCGGGCGTTCCCCATACCCTGTACCTGCGGCCTCCGAGTTCATCCACGCGAATGGGCTGGTTGTTGGTCAACTGGTGCGCCGCGCCCGACTGTACTTCCGCCGGGGCGACCACGACCACTTCACCCCACTGCGACGCCAGGCCCTCGAGCGTAAGCAGGCCCGGCGCCTCGATTCCGTCGTCGTTGGTGACAATCAGTTTCACAGCGGCCTACTTGCCCTGGGCAGTGGATTTTCCGGACGGTTCGGATGGTCCGCCATGCGGCTCGGACGGGCCGGATGAGTGCGCGCCGCCCGTTTCCCCGTGGTTGCCCCTGCCCTTCAACCGGCGCCAGCAGGGATAGATCAGGCGGACTAAAGGATAAATCGTCAGGACGGCGAGTACGCCGCTGATGCCCTGTATGGCGCGTGCCAGGCGTAGATTGTGCTTTTTTCTCATACACATCTCGTCGATGTGACATTAAAAAGCGACCGGTCCCGGGTACTGACCGATCGCGAAATACGCTAGTCGGCTGAACGCCGCTTGTCAAGCCGATTCAAGGAGTCCGGTACGAAACCGGTCGGGGAAACTCGAGGCCGGTACCGGACGCGGGATGCGGATCATTACCGGCGGTCGATCGGTTTGACGCGGCACGTCACATGCTATCCGTCTTCTGCGGGGTGCTCGGGACGTCCCTCGGGCATGATGAAGGCCATGAAGAGGTAGATCAGCGTTACCGTTCCAATGGAAAACAGAAAGGCGATGAAGAACCCGATACGCATCAGCGTGGGGTCCAGGTTGAAGGCATCCGCAAGGCCGTTGCACACGCCGAAGATCTTCTTGCCTTCATTCAGCCTGTACAGCCGTCGATGTTTGAAGAACTCCATGATCTGCCCTCTGTAGACGAACAAAATGAATACCGCGGCGCCGATGGCCACGATGGGAACCATGGGCAGGAAGAAGGAGAACAGCCCGAAATCCGGCGCATATGACCAGGTCAGTACGATCACGGCCAGCAGGATGAACAGGCCGCCTAGGACCATGCTGTTGTTCCGGTTGGTGGGCTGGTTCTCCGCAATCTGCCGCGCGCCCTGTTCCGGCTGGTCCGAATTCCCTGAATCGGTGGGCGAATCGGAGGCCGCCGCGGGGGCAAGGCCCGGATCCCGTGGTATGATGAAGACGCATACCAGGTAGGCCAGAAAGACGAAGGGGCCGAATACCGGCAGGGTGATGACCGTGAAGGCCACCATGGCGATACGCAGCACGGAAGCGTCCACGTCGAAGTACTCGGCCAGGCCGCCGCAGATGCCGCTGATCATCCGGTTGGATGCGGATCTGTAGAGTGTTTTGTCGGGCACGGCAGCGTTACCTTTCCTCTTTTTTCGGTGCCGGCGGTTCTTCCGGTGCCGGCGGCTCTTCCGCGGCCGGTGGGCTTGCGGGTTGGGCCGGTGGGCTTGCGGGTTGGGCC
>VXWP01000078.1 GCA_009835325.1 Gemmatimonadota bacterium
CCCCCCTCGTGCCCGCTGTGCACGGCGGGCGGCATATCCACGTCCCGGTAACGGTCGGCGTATTCGGAAGGCGGATCGAAGGGGTCATGGGGCCCCACGAAGCTGACGAAGAGGTGCCACGGGTAGTCGTCCGGCACTTCGTCGATCCATTCGGCGGCGCGGCGGCCGATGTAGGCGTCCTCGAAGGCCTCGGCGGGCAGCACCGAATCGTGGGAAGCGCCTTCGATCCATCCCCGTGCCTGGCGGGCGGCGTAATCCGTCCGGAACGCGTCGAACAACCCCTGTTCCTCCAGCCAGAAGCCGTAGGGTCCCCGTGGTTCATCCGCCATGCCCGCGTGCATCTTGCCCTCGCACTCCACGGGATGGGTGAATCCCCAGCCGAAGACCCGGGGCCGGTCGCCGCGGCGGCCGTTGTAGGGGTCTGGCTTGGCCAGGTCCAGCTTGCCCACGCAACCGACCCGGTACCCCGCGTCCCGCAGCCGGGCGTAATAGGGCGTGATATGCCGGGGCAGGTAGCAGTTGTTGTCGAGGCACCCCAGCCGCGCGGGCTGGAGTCCGCTGGCCAGGCCGATGCGCGCGGGGGCGCAGACCGGGGCGTTGGTGATGCACTGCGTGAAACGGATCCCGCGGCTCGCCAGGCGGTCCAGGTTCGGCGTGTTCAGGAACGACGCGCCCGCGGCCGACAGGTAGTCATGGCGGTGCTGGTCGTCCATGATGAAGAGCAGATTGGGGCGTTCGGATTCGGCCATGTCTGTGTCCTTGAATTCAATCTAATTGATGAACGACTCGAACTGGTGCGGCGCCGCCGGAAACCACAGGCTGTCCACGAGGAATGAGAGGGCCATGCCGAGGACATACCCCACCAGGATGCCGAGAAAGAGCGGCTGCGCCCTGCGGTAAAGCGCTCCTCCGCCCAGGCGCAGCAGGATCACCTGGATAAGCCAGGCCAGGAAGAAGGGCAGGAACATGAACCGCACGGTATCCGCGGCCACGGCGACCAGCCCGATGGGATGAAGCGGCCACCACAGGAACAGGAACCGACCGAGGATCATCAGCATGTACAGGACGATGCCGTTCCCGAAGAAGATCAGTTCCAGGTCGGAAACGCTGCGCACGCTGCTGTTCCACGTCATGATCGTGTTGTAGAAGAAGGGCACGAGGTCGCCGGGCTTGGACAGGAGATTGTCGGCGCCGACGGCGTATCCCGCGCTGATGTAATAGTAGAGGGAAGTCACCACGCTGACGGCGAAGGCCAGGCAGATCCAGAGAAAGAGATGCCGGGTGGCCGGCGCCATCCATCGCTGCAGGTAAGCGGCATGGGACAGCCCGATCATCGTGAAAGTCCTCCAGTTCCGGGCGAAGGCGTTCGTCATGCCCAGGGCGGTGATCGTGGAGGGATCCAGGTTGTCGGCGCCGATGATGCCCGCGGTGAAGTTGTTGGCGTTCACCGGCAAGTCCATGGCGACCAGTCCGGCCTCCGCGACGATTCGGGCCATGCCGAGGTAGATGGTGAAGAGCACGGCCAGGAGGACCAGGCTGACCGGCAGGGACATGCCGATGCTGTACAGCCAGGCCAGCAGGTAGAGCAGGCCGAAGATCAAGCCGAAAACCGCCACCCGGTACGAGAAGAACTCCCCGCTGTCGTCCACCGACGGATCATTACGAAACGCCCGCCGGGCCACCGCCGCCAGGTGCCGGCGCGCCATCCAGAGTCCCCACACCACCAGGGAGATCAGGGCGCCGATCGACTGTGTGCCCACGAGGCCGGTAGGCGACATGGTCGTGGCCGCCGTAATACCAAGCATGTTCAACAGCCCCCGCTGCAGCATGGTGAACAGCAGGAAGAAGCACAGGCTGAAGAGAATCTCGGCGTTGATGAAGAAGGCGAAGCAAAGCACGAAGACGTTCAGCCGGATGGGAAGTTCCGGGATCGACGGATGGACCTGCAATTGCAACAAGTCCGGTCCCATGATGGGGACCGGGGTAACGATGTCCCAGTAGGAGGCGATGTTCCAGCACACGACGGCCAGCGACAGGCCGGCGCCGATCCGGAAGGCGGTCGTGCGGACCATGGGCGGACGGTCACGGTCCTTCCCCACGCCCATCAGGTTGAGCGCTACCTCCCCCAGGGGAAAGCGCAGCCGCTCGTGGCTGACCCACTGCTTCCTCAGGATGACCACGATGCACGCGCCCGTCCACATCAGGGCGCCGAAACAGGACATCCACCACAACAGGGGCGAGATCCAGGCCATCCAGGGGATCTGGTAACCCGGCGCGGCACCCTCGTAAAAGACCCGTACCGCGTCGGTCTTGCCGCTGATCACGAGCCACGTGGGAAGCGTGTCAAAGAACGTTTCCGCCCAGCGGTTCTCGGGGCTCGCATGGTAGAAGGGTCCGGTGATGAGGGAGACCAGGTACCTGGTCATGCCCCAGTCGGGCACCATGGAACCGATTAGGCCCATGGCGAAGACCACGATCAGTTCGGACGTCGTCAGGGCGTACCCGGGCGCCAGCCGCTTGAGCAGGACGTGGGGACCCAGGATCAGGATCAGGAAAGGGATCAGCAGCGCCGCGGGGAGATGGGCGTAGGTGGAATAGTTGTATCCGGCGTGATCGGCGGAGAACTGGCCCCAGAAGGCGACCACGGCGGAGAGCGCGAGCCCGATGACCCCGGATCGCAGCGTAATGGCCGAGCGGCCACGGGACCGGGGTGGTTCAGGGGGCATGACGTTCATCCGATCCGATTGCGGTACTTGAAGTTACCCGATCCAGGGATCCAGACGGAACAATTTGCGGCCCAGCGGGGTCAGCGCGGCCAGGGCGTCCGGACTCAGGGGCCGGTCGGGTCCGGGCGCCTGGCGGGCTTCTTCTTCTGACAGGGTCTGCAGCCGGGTGAACTGGGCGATCCTCGGCGAGGCGTTGTGGTTGGCACTGGCGGAATGCGGCATCAGGTGGTGCATGAGTACGAAGTCGCCGGCGTCCCCGGTGACCTCCATGGACGACTTGAAATCGACGATTTTGCCCCAGCCGTCGTTGCGCTTGAGCCCGTCCGGCTCGCCCAACATGATCTCCCGAACGCGGTTCGGCGCGCCGGGCACCACGTGTATGCCGCCACCGTTGTCTTCCACCTTGTTGAGGTAATAGCATCCGCCGATGCCGATGCCGGTGCGGAGGAATCCCTCGTTCAGTTCCTCGGGACCCTTCGGTACGGCGTCGAGGTGGAGGTTCTGGAGCCGCCCTTCCATGGCGCGGTTCCTCAAGGTAATCCCTGCCGAGCCGTCCCACACCTGGATGAATTCGGTCTCCAGGATGTCCACGGCTGCGCCGTACAGCCCCTCGTTCTGCAGCAGGGGCAGCATGGCAGGCTCAAAAAAACTGCCGTTTCCGTCCGGATTATGGGGCTTGAACCGGGCGTGGTTCGCGTGGTAATGGTCCGGGATGACCAGATCGCGTGGGATCAGGTCCAGCAGGAAACTGCGGGCACTGTCGACGACGTCGTCATCCAGCGTGCCCTTCAGGACGAGGTAGCCATCGGACCAGAATTGCGCCAATTGCTCTTCAGAGAGGTAGCGGGGGGATGGGGTCATGGAGATCCTGAACGGGGCAAGTCCTTCACTGTTGATTAGATCGCAATAGAAACCTGCGCCAGGGAACCATCGGCCTCAGGGAACCGCCGCCTCACACCGCCCAATACTTCCACAGGTCTTCGGGAATCTCGTATCTGAAGTCATGCTCCAGGTATTTCTCGTGGTTCCAGCGGGCGAACAGGGCGAAGCGCGGCGAGGAGCTGGTGTTTTCCGAACCATTGTGCGTCAGGTAGGAGTGCCAGAGCACCACGTCGCCGGCCTTCGCGGTGAATTCCCGGCCGCCGGTGGCAGGGTTGTCGCAGAAAACATCCCAGGAGAAACCCTCGATCTCGAGAAAACTCCCGTCCACGTGCGAGGGATGCTCCAGGAAATACCGGTGGGCGGCGTGGTGGCTTCCCGGCCAGTAGATGAGGGCGCCCCCGCCGGGTTCCACGTCGTAGAGATAGGTCGTCGCGCCGATCATGAAGGGCAGCCAGCGTCCCCCGTAGGCGTCGATATGGCCCGTTTGAGGGATCTCGAACGTCCGCTCCGGTTCGGGCCAGCGTATGATCGGTATGCCGTCGCCCGCGACGAAGTGTCCCCCGCTGAGCTGGTCGATAATCGACATCATGGACGGATGGTGCACGAGGGCCGATTGGGGTGGATCGTATTCGTACCCGTCGAGACCGCTCGTCTCCCGGGGCCAGGTCTCGGGATCCTCCAGGCATCCATCGAGCGCCCGCCAGATCTGCCGCCGCCACGCCTCCAGGGTCTCCCCGTCGAACACGTTCTCCAGCACCAGGTAGCCGTTCAGCTTGAAGTGGGCGATCTGCTGGGCGTTCAGCGGTTGTGAATTGGTCATGGGCTTGAAATTAAGCGGCGCGGCGGACGCTGTCAAGACCCGTGGATTCAAGACTCGCACAACTTTGAATACAGTCGGTTCGTTCCTGCTTGACACGAATCACGCAACCCGTATACCATTGCAGAAGCCAGGACGATTCCAGACAACGGTCACCCATGCTCCTCACTTGAATCAACTGTGTTATCCGCGCCGACGACGCGGCAGAAGGGATCTTGCGAAATGCAATCGGAAATCAGGCGATGGATCGCCGAGAGCAGGCGGAAACTGGAGGGGAAGGGACTGGATGACAGGGACCTGGATCGGCTGGAGGCGCTCCTATGCGGCAAGTCCCGCCCGAAGATCATGTACCTGACGGCCCGTTCGATCAATATGCGGTCCGGGATCGCCGGCTGGGCGGTTTTCGTACCGGGCGAGGGACCGGAGCTCAAGTTGCCGAGTGACGAGCCGCCTTACGAATCCGTACTGGATGCGGTTGCCGACGGTTGGCGCGTGGTGCAGTACCCAATCAATAAGCTCTACGAATACAAGGACCTCGAAAACGACTACGTGGGTTTCGATTTCATACTCGAGAAGTGGAACTGAGGAGGCGTTGCCATGGCGGAGATCAGACCGACAATGACCGATGACGACGTGATGGATTTCGTGGCCAATGGATACGTGGTGCTCGACGAGATGGTTGGTGCCGATTTCAACGAGCGGTGCCGCAACTTGAAACAAGGCCCCGCGAAGGAAACGGTCGGCTCGCCCGATTTCATCCGCGAAGTGCTGCTCCATCCCCGGTTGGCCGGCGTGATCCGTTCGCTGCTCGGACCCAATTTCCTGATGCCCACGGGGGGCCATCACCATCTCATTGACCAGCCGGTCTCGGGGCAGGACTGGCATTCGGACGGTATATCCGGCCTCGGATACGAGATCAACGAACTGCAGTGCTACTATTATCCTCAGGACGTGAACATCGAAGACGGGCCGACCATGATCCTGCCCGGTTCCCACTGCCGGGCGGTCAACCGCGACGCCCTGGCCCATTACGGCGATCTTGCCGGCCAGCTTTCGCTCGTCGTGAAGGCCGGCACCGTGGCCATCACCCGGTACGGCATCTGGCACCGGGCCGGCCCCAAGCTCAATTACAAGCCCCGCAGCATGATCAAGTTCTCCTACTTCCGCAATTCGGATCCGCGACAGCGTGACTGGCTGATCGAATCGGAAGAAATCCCCGCGTATCGGGATCGCCCGGCCGCGCCCTACACGAGCGGGGTGGAATCCTACCGGGACCTGAGGCGCCGCATCCACACCTGGAACTGGCTGTGCGGGCTGAGCGAGGAAGAGTCCATGGCCCACGACAGGTGGCGGCCCGCCTACGAGACCGGCACGCAACCCGTCGAGGAAGTCGTCCTGCAGTGATCTGACCGGCACGAACCAGGTCACTTTCTGCTCGAACCCACACAGGCACTGTTTGACCAGGTCTCATGGCGAGCTGGAGCAATCCGCATGCTGATCACCCACACCAGACGGGAAGAAATGCACCTAGGCGTCAGCCACGGCGGCGCGGCGGCGAGCTATTTCAATCCCGGTTTCGACGGGACGGCTTTCGCGTCTCCCTGGGGATTCATCCATTCCGTGATCTTCCCGCCGGGAAGCGGCATCGGTGAACACAGCCACACCTACGCGGAAGAGATCTTCGTCACCATCGACAACGCCATGCAGTTCACACACAATGGCCGCACGGCCGAAGTCGACGGCGGCGCCGCGGTGCCCCTGCGGTCGGGCGAGTCCCACGCCATCTACAACCACACGGACCGGGATACCTGGTTCTTCAATTTTCATTGTGTGGACACGGTCCGTGAACCGAAGCATGAGGACTTCGACGACCCGCGCAGAGTGGTCGAACTGGAGTCCACGGACCGCCTGCCCGTCGGCCGGTTCGACCGCGGCCTGCTCAGACCCCGAAGACACCACGGCGGACGCGGCGAAGTGCTGTACCGCCAGATCTGGGGAAGCCGGGATTTCCAGACCAATTTCGAATATCTCTGCCACGTCCTGCTGCCGCCCGGTACTTCTGTGGGGTACCACCGGCACGATCTCGTGGAAGAAGCCTACATGATCATGGACGGCCGGGGCCGGATCACCGTGAACGACGAGACCGTGGAAGTAGTCCGTGGGGATGCCGTTCCCAACCTGATCGGAAGTGCCCACGGTATCTACAACCATACGAACGAGGACCTCGAACTCTTCGTCGTCGGCGTGAGCCTGGAAAAGGGCAAGGTGGACGCGACCGACCTGGGCGACGACCTGGCCGGACGAACACCATGACAAAGCAATCCTTTCAGGCGCACGTACTGGATCTGAAGGTCGAAGGATACACTATCCTGACGGACCAGCTTACGGCGGAGGAGTGCGCCGAGGCGCGAAAGGAACTTGAAACCCGGTACCCCGACCGGGACCGCGGCAGCTTCGAGTGGCTCTTCAACAAAGCGCGGGTCTTCGAACGGTTCTACCAGCTGCCCGACCATCTGCGGCTGATCCGACACTTCCTCGGTCCCGACGCGCTCCTCAGCGCCGTGTACGGTTCGGTGGTGTTGCCCGGAGAGGGCGGTCGCGGCCTGCATTCAGACAGCGGCATCACGGGGCACAACCGCGAGGCTTCCATGCCCGAAGCCGACGATGGGCGGCGGATCACGAGCCACTCGATCGCCCTGAACACGATCTTCTGCCTGAGCCCCTTTACCGAGACCAACGGCGCCACCGAATTCGTCCCCGGCAGCCACCGGTACGAATACCTGAACGTGCCCGATTCGGCCTACGAAAACGCCCGGACCGCCGTGGCCCCGGAAGGATCGCTGGTGCTCTTCGACGTGAACACCTGGCACGGCACGACGAAGAACCAGACCGACGAAACGCGATACGCGGTGCTCAGCCCCTGGCGCCGGCGCTGGACGAAGTGCGAATACGAAATGGCCCGCGTGGTGAAGCCCGACGTGCTCGAACGGGCGGGCGAGGACGGACCGGTCATCTTCGGATTCCAGGCCCAGTCCCCCTACACGGAACTCTGGCAGTGGGACCGGGAAGAAGGCGGGCCCAAACCGGAGTTCAGCCACCTGCGGCGGGACTGACGGTGACCCGGAGATACGTGCCGAAAGTTAAAGGATACCATTGAAAATCACCGACGTTCAAGTGCACCTGGTGGAGTCCTGGCGTAAAACCAGGGACATCGGCTCGCCGTGGATCTTCGTCCAGGTCTATACCGACGAGGGTGTCGTGGGCCTGGGGGACGCCACCAACTGGCCGGGCGGTACGATCATCGCCCAATCCGTGGAGGAACTGGGCAAGCTCATCATCGGCGAGGATCCCTTCCACATCGAGTACCTGTACCATCGCATGTACTACGCCCTGGAGCAGATCGGGCAGACCGGCGCGGTCATCGCGGCCGTCAGCGGCATCGAGATCGCCCTGTGGGACATCGTGGGCAAGGTCACCGGACAGCCCATCTACAACCTCATCGGCGGACCATGCCGCGACCGCATCCGGTTCTACAGCCACGCGTCCAACCCGGAAGAATGCGCGGCGCTGGCTGAGAAGGGCGTTACCGCCATCAAGGCGTACTTTCCCGCCGACCCGCCGACCAACGGGGAGCGCATCGATTCGCCCCGCTCGGTCACGCTGCGGCAGGAGAAGCTGGCTCTGGATCACATGCGCCGTTGCCGCGAGGCCGTGGGCGACGAAGTGGACCTCTGCACTGACGTGGGGTGCCGGTACACCACGAGCGCCGCGATCCGCATCGGCAACCGGCTGGAGGAGATCGGCCTGCTGTTCTACGAGGAACCTGTCCACCCGGAGAACATCGACGCCCTCGCACGGGTGACCGCGTCGGTCAACGTGCCCGTGTGCGTGGGGGAGCGCAGGTACACGCGCTTCGGCTTCCGGGACCTGATCGCCGCGCAGGCGGTGGACATGATCATGCCCGACGTGGTGCGCACGGGCGGCATCATGGAGACCAAGAAGATCGCCGCCATGGCCGAGAGCTACTACATGCAGGTCTCGCCCCACAATCCGAACAGCGCATTGTCGACGACTGCGAGCCTGCACGTCATGGCCAACATCCCGAACGCCCTGGTCCTCGAGTTCGTGGACGAGAAATGGGACGCGCCCTGGCGCGACGACCTGCTGACCGATCCGCCGGTCGTGGAGAGCGGCTATTTCCGGCTCCCCGAGAAACCGGGGCTGGGGACGGAACTGAACATGGACGTCGTGGAGAAGTACCGGTTCAAAGGTTGAAGGAGCAGGCGAAATGCAACTGCATGACGACAAACAGACGAATCGCGCGGACAACATCCAGGGCGCCGAGATCCGGCTGCCGTCCGCGGACCTGACCGCGGACCTGGCTTTCTTCATGAAGACCCTCGGTTTCCGCATGGACAAGATCTATCCCGCCGACTACCCGACGATCTCCGTGCTTTCCGGCCACGGACTCACCATCCGGCTGGAGCAAGGCGCCTCCGAACCGCCGGGCACGCTGCGGATCCTGTGCCGCGATCCGGCGGCCCTCGCTGGCGGGCAGACTGAACTCACCGCGCCGAACGGCACCCGAATCGAGATCGTACAGGCCGATCCGCCGCTGGAGATTCCACCGACGCAACACGCCTTCCTCGTGCGGAGGCTGAAGGACAACACCCCCTGGGTGATCGGCCGCGCGGGCATGCACTACCGCGACCTGGTGCCCGGCCGCCTGGGCGGGAGCATCATCGCCTCTCACATCCGGATCCCCGACGCCGGGCCCGTTCCCGACGTCGTGCACTACCACACCGTGGGATTCCAGCTGATCTTCGCCTACAGGGGCGAGGTGAAGCTCGTCTACGAGGACCAGGGGCCGCCCTTCATGCTCAAGGCCGGGGACTGCGTGATCCAGCCCCCGGAGATCCGGCACCGCGTGCTCGAATCGTCCGAGAACCTGCAGGTGATCGAGATCGGCGTCCCGGCCGACCACGTGACCACCATCGACCACGAGGTCGAACTGCCCACGGGGGTACTGAATCCCAATCGCGTCTTCGGCGGTCAGACGTTCTGCCGCCACCAGCTCAAGGACGCGGTGTGGGAACCGTGGAGGCTGGCGGGGTTCGAAGCGAGGGAAACGGGCATCGGCGAGGCGACGGGCGGCGTGGCCTCGGTGCAGGTCGCCCGTGTGACGGATGGCAAGAACGACAGTTCAACGGACGGCCGCTCCTCTTCCGGCAGCGAACAGGTCACGAGCCACACGGGCGATATCCTCTTCACCTTCGTGATGGAAGGGGAAGTCGCGCTGAACGGCGAAAACCAGGAAACGCACAGGCTGGAGGCTGGGGACGCCTACGTCATACCGCCCCACACGAAGACTTCGCTCACGGACCGCTCGGCCGACCTCGAACTCCTCGAGGTGGCACTGCCCGCGCGGTTCGAGACCATCGTACACTGATCCACTAAGCATACCTGGTCGATGTCGGGCTGGACCGATATCCGCTTCGTCAGACCCCCAGCACCCCGCGCAACCGTTCAGAAGCCCGGCTCAGCACCGTGGGTGGCACGGGTACGTGGTTGTACGTGCTGAACCGCCGGTAGGCCCAGAAGGCGGCGTACTGGGATTGAAAAACGTAGCGCATACGGTCGGAGGTGACCGGTGCTCCGCGATGCCAGCACTGGTTGTTCTGCAGGTAGACATCTCCCGCCTTGCAGAAGGCCGAAACGGGTCCCCGTCCATCGAACTCCGGATTTTCCTGGTTGTTGGGGTCTCTGCCGGAGTACTGGCTGCCCGGGACGAACTGCGTCGGACCGTCCTCGATCGTGTCGATGTCGGTGAGCGCCATCTGGATGGTGAACCACTGCACCGGCATGCGGATTCGGGAATCATGGCGGGGCACGTCGTCCGGCAGCGGAAACTCCACCCGGTCGTCCACGTGCCACAGATCGATCGCCTGTCCCCGCGCGTTTCGGATCACGTTCTGGCCGCAGAACTTGCAGTCCTCCCCCACGACCGCCTCGGCCAGGCTCAGGATCGGTTCGCGGATCAGCATGTCCACAAACACCGCGTCCAGCTCCAGCGTATGCCGCAATACGAATCCGTCCCCTCGTCCGCTCACGTAGTCGGTACCGGCGAGCACGGGATCGTTGAAACAGCGGTCCGTGGCCTCGCGGAGCGCGTCGATTTCATCCCGGGTGAGCACCCCGGGGATGAGGGCGAAGCCGTCCCGGTGGAACTTTTCCAGCGTATCCTCCATCACGTTGTCAGCAAGGCGCTCCCCGGGAAGTATCCGTTTGGAAATCAAAACGCAATCCTCCATTAAAACCCCACTCCATAAATCATGTCGTACAGAGAAACATCTACTATGAAAATATGAAGTCAAGCGTTTGAGCGCTTGACAGTTTGCTGTACATCGTCTATTTCCTTGAAATCGTCGTGCCGATCCAACAATTCTCGAGGAGCTGAAGTCCGCAATGAATCTCGCCGAACAGATACAGCGTCTCTACACGCAGGCAGAGGCCGCCGACCGGGATGAGGCCCGCGCCGCGTTCGCGTCACTTCGAACCGAACTCGCGGAGGGCAGGGTGCGCGCGGCCGATCCGGACCCGTCGTCCCAGACCGGCTGGCGCGTCAACGCCTGGGTCAAGCAGGGCATCCTCGTCGGGTTCCGCTTTGGCGACGTGGTAACCTTCGACTCGCCGAGTACGGATTCGCCCTGGCTAGACAAGGATACGCTGCATCTTCGCCCGCTCTCCACCGCGTCGGACGTCCGTATCGTACCCGGCGGATCGTCGGTGCGTGACGGTGCGTATCTTGGCCGCGGTGTTATCTGCATGCCGCCGATGTACGTCAACATCGGTGCGTACATCGGCGACGGGAGTATGGTTGACTCACACGCGCTTATCGGTTCCTGTGCACAGGTCGGAAGCGGCGTCCATGTCAGCGCGGGGGCGCAGATCGGCGGCGTGCTGGAACCGGTGGGCGCCCTTCCCGTGATCGTCGAGGACGACGCCCTTATCGGCGGCAACACCGGTCTGTACGAAGGCGCGATGGTCAAGCGCAGGGCGGTCATCGGCGCCGGCACCGTGCTGACGGGATCCACCCCGATTTACGATCTGCCCAGGGAACGTATCATCCGGCCCGTGGAGGGCGAGCCGACCGTCGTGCCTGAAGATGCGGTCGTCGTACCCGGCGCGCGTGAAGTCACGGGCGGCGCCGGACCGGCCTGGGGCCTCTCCCTCGCTACACCGGTCATCGTCAAGTACCGCGACGATCGCACAGACGCGCGTGTTGAGCTTGAAACATGGCTCCGGTAGTTCTAAACCCCTACCCCTCGTCCATCACCGCCTGAATCATCGCCTGGATGTAGCCGAACTCGTAGGCGAAGGCCTGGCGGTAGCTGTCCGGGTCCTTGTGTCCCGGGGCGTGGTCGGGCACGCACATGTGCGGATAGCCGACCTCCTTGAGCGCCCGCATGTTGCGGTGCATGTTCATCACGCCCTCGTCGGGCCAGACCTCCTGGAACTTGTTGCGCCCGCCCACGATGTTGCGGAAATGGCAGAGGAAGATCTTCTTGCGCGAGCCGAGGTAGCGGATGATGTTCGGCACCTCGTTAAGGGGATCGAGGGAACTCTCCGCCATGCAGCCCAGGCAGAGGTTGACCCCGTGATAGGGACTGGGACAGATCTCGATGAACTGCTTGAAACCATCGAAGCCGCCGAGCACGCGGTCCACGCAGCGGTACCCGGGGGGAAGCCAGGGGTCGCAGGGATGGCAGGCCATGCGCACCTTGCATTCCGTGGCCACGGGGATCACCCGTTCCAGGAAGTAGGTGATGCGGGCCCAGTTCATCTCGGCCGTCACGGGTTCGTCGTACCTTGCCGGCCGGTCCTTGGCCTTCTCCAGGTCCCATGTGCTGTAGATCGATCCCCCACGTCCGGGCGGATCGCTCTCGGTCCGCTGGTTCTCCATTTCGCACAGGTAGTACTTGATCGCGGGGATGCCCGCTTCCGAGGCCTGGCGCACCATGTTGCAGACCAGCTCGATTTCCTTGTCGCCTTCCTCATACTTGCCCAGCATGTAGTTGGGTACCTGGCCACCGTCCACGTTCAGGTCGGCGATGGGGAGGGCCACCATTTCCATGTTGATGCCGAAACCGGCGCACTTCTCCTTCTTGGCCGCCAGTTCGTCCACGTCCCAGCCGTACTCCCTGTGAAAGGTGATGTTGAGCTCGCTCTTGTTGAAGACGCCGTGACGGGCGAGATATTCGAGGTCTTCGTCCGCCGTGCTGAACTGCTGGGTACCGACGTGCATGGTATCCTCCGTGTTATGTAAACTTGCGGGTGCTGGCGATGCCCAGGATTCGTGCGGCGGTGCCGCCCATGATCGCGGCCAGGTCCGCCTCGGTTAGAAAATCCGCGTACTTCTCGATCCAGTCCCGGGACTGGCGGTAGGTGCAGAACCGGTTCTGGAAAGGCATGTCCGTGCCCCACAGCAACCTGTCTGCTCCAATTCGGTCAACCATCTCTTCCAGTGCGGTCCAGACCTCGCGGTAGGGATAGTCGAACAGATCGCCGATCCGCACGGGAAAGCACACTTCCAGGCTGAGGTGGGGGTTTTCGAAGGGTCTCCACAGGCCTTCCGGCAACACGAGACGGTCACCGTCGATAAACATGCGCCAGGGGAAACCGTGGGTGATGCTGCAGACCGTGTCCGGGTAACGGTCCATCCAGTCCATGAACACGCCGAGTTCGCCTAAGTACCCCTGCGTGAGGTCGGCGTGGTACCCGAGGACGGGTCCGGCACCCAGGGTGAAGAAGACCGGGACGTTCAGGGCGGCCACGGCGTCCCAGAAGGGGTGGTAAGCGCCGCCGCTCCACGGCTGCCCGCTCCCGCGATAGGCCAGCGTGGCATTGAACTTGACGGCGTGCAGTCCGTGATCCCGCACGGCCCGCTCGATCTCCTTGATCACAGCGTCCGGCTCATCGGCGATACGCCACTCGTCCACGGGCGCCATGGAATACAGGCGGCCGGGAAAGGCAGAGACACACGCAGCCTGGAACGCGCTGTCCCGGCCCAGCATGGGATTGGTATGGAGCAGGGCGGCGTCCACGCCCGCGTAGTCCATCTCGGCGACCAGGTCGCCGGAGGTGTATTCAAGATTGCGAAGGTGGGGCGGGTAGAACTGCTTGGTGTAGTCTTCGCCGTCGATCGTCCACACCACGCGGCCGTGGGTTCGATCGACACGGAAATCCACGTCGGGGAGCGTGGACCAGTCGCCGGGGGCCTCCGGCGCGATCGCCTCCGACGAGGCGGGGGCCCGGTCCCGGACCCGCCAGGCCGGCTGGTGATGGACCGCGTGCTCGGCCTGCATCCACCTGAGGTGGTCCCGGGCATGGGCGTACCCGGCCTTCGCGTCACCCGGTGGAAAGCAGTACGCGTGGGAATCGATGATCATGGATCGGGAAACGGTTCCCTGGCTTTCGAAGCCCTGGCTTTCGAAGCCCTAGCTTTCGAAGGTACGTATCGTGCGGGTTACCTGGCCGTTGCTCTCCCAGTAGGTCTTCTTGCCTGCCAGGTAGGGGTCGTCCGGCGCCGGCTGCATCGTCCCGGCCGCCGTTATGCCCCGCGATGTGATCGTATGCTCGCCGGGGGACGGGCGGTCCCAGTCCAGGCGCCAGAACTTCCAGGCGTACTCGGCGTCCGCGCCCTCGATGATCTCCGCCGTCTGCCAGGGACCGTCGTCGATGCGCACCTGCACCTCCCTGAGCGGCTCGCCCCAGACCGCGCCGTAGATCCGGTGCAGGGGTCCGACCCGGGTGACCCGCGCCGTAACGGAGTTGATGCGGCCTTTGCCCACCGACTCCTGGCGCCACACGGTCTCTCCGTTGTGGGTCTCCTCGCGGATCGTGACGTAATCCCGCGAGATGAACCGCCCCATGTACCGGGTCGTGCGTACTTCGATGCGCTTCAGCCACTTCACCTGGGTAATCCCGTACCAGCCGGGTACGATGAGGCGCAGCGGATATCCGTGCTTCGGCGGCAGCGTCTGGCCGTTCACCTCGTAGCACAGCAGGATGTCCGGGTCCATAGCCTGCGCCATGGTGAGCGAACGGGCGAAGTTCTGCTTCATAGTCAGCGGCTCGCTGCGGCGGGGGGTGATGACCTCCTCCCCCTCGTCGTGACCGAAGAAAACCACCTCCATGCCGTTGTCCCACATGCCCGCCCGCTCCAGAATCGGTGCCAGCGGCGTGCCGGTCCACCGGGCGTTGAACACGCCTCCGCGGAAGACGGGAACGCCCCGGTTGCCGGAGCATTCGAGGGTGAAGTCCAGTTCTCTGCGCGGCATGGATTTGATCTCGTCCAGGCTCAGGTTGAGCCTCTGCCTCACCGCACCCGTTATTTCGAGGCTGTAGGTATCGCCGTCGACAGTCGGTTCGGGATAGTGGCTGGCCGAGAAGAACTGGTCCACGGGCGTAATCCACGATTCCAGGCCGTTCCAGTCCAGCAGCACGAAATCGGGGCTTCGGGGCGGCCCGAATTCGTCGATCCAGTTCACGGGCGTTTCGTCCCGCGCCAGCCGGTCCAACTGGGCCAGCACGTACGATGGCAGCAGCGTCGTGCCGGCCGTCGCGATCCCTCCCTTGATCAGCACGTCTCTGCGGGACAGGTTGGTTTTACCGGCCATGTACGTATCCTCCCGGCTTTACCCGGTTCAGTTGTTTCGATTCGGTCTCTTCAGTTCGAATGTAAATGGGGATTTCGGTGATCGGTTCTATGATACATCGGGTCGGCAGAACAGATCAAGGGCTATGTTCAAATCAAGGGCAATGTTGACAGGTCCTTCCTAACCCGGTAAAATCGATTGTCCATCTCTAACACCGTTGGTCCATCTCACCATCCCGGAGCACTTGATAAATGAACCGCTTGCTCGCCGAAGATTACCTCGTCCTGGCCTCATCGCCCGATCCGGAGAATGTGTACGCCGGTTCGCCATCGATTACCCGCACGCGCTCGGGACGCCTGCTGGCAAGTTACGAGTGGTTTCGTCCGTCGCCGCTCAAGGAAGCCGTACCGGACCAGACCGAGGTGCTGGTCAGCGACGACGACGGCGCCACGTGGAGCCTGGCGGCCCGCCAGGATTTCATCTGGGCGACCATCTGGTCTCACGAGGACGACGCCTACCTCATCGGCAACCGGCGTAGAAGCCGGGACATCGTCATCGGACGATCCCGCGACGGCGGCTTCACCTGGGAAGGCCCCGTCACGCTCTTCTTGGGCAGGCACCACTGCGCGCCTACGCCGGTGCTGATCCACAACGGCCACGCCTACCGCGCGTTCGAGACCTGCGACGCGCCCAGCCGCTTCGACTGGAAGTCCCTGGTGGTGGCCGGCGACCTTACGCGTGACTTGCTGGACCCGGACGCCTGGCGCATGTCTAATCATGTGCGGTTCCCGGGCGTCCCGGACGTACTCTCACAACGCCGGTACCCGGAGAGCGCGACGGACAAGGTGCCGGCCGACAGCTTCCTGGAAGGCAACATCGTGCTGGTGGACGGCGAGATCCGGATGATCATGCGCACGATCGTCGACGGCCACACGACGTCGAGCCTGGCCTCCATCGGCCGGGTCGAGGACGACGGTGAGACCCTGGACTACCGGTTCGTCCAGTTCCACCCCATGCCGGGCGCCCAGTGCAAGTTCCAGATCGTCCACGACGAGAAAAACAGCCTGTACTGGACCACGGTGACCCTGTCCACCAACCCGTGGCAGGACCGGGAACCCCTCCGTCGCATCGGATTCAGCGGTCCGCCGGGGAACGAACGGCGCATCCTGATGCTCATGTACAGCGTGGACGCCCTGAACTGGTTCCAGGCCGGCTGCGTGGCCATGAGCAGGAGTATGATGGAATCCTACAGCTACGCCTCGCAGGTCATCTCCGGAGACGACCTCCTGGTCGTCGTCCGCACCGCCCGCGGCGGCAAGAACCAGCACGACACCAACTTGGTCACCCTCCACCGGGTAAAGGACTTCCGCGATCTGGCCCTGGATCTGCGGCCCGAGGACGTGTAGTCCGGGCATTTTCCTTGAATCTTGGTTGACAAATACTGAAATGGACGCTATTATATGACTATAGACATGACCATGGTCATTTGATACCAACCGGGGACTACATGCCGACCATCTCAAAGAGCAGGCTCAAGGCCAACATGCTCCAGGTTTTCAGGGAGATCGAGGAATCGGGCGAAGAGCTGATCGTGACGCACAACCGGCGTCCCGTGCTGCGCATCCGACCGATTGGAACAAAACAACCGGTTGACAAGATATTCGAGAAACTACGTGGGAAAGTCGTCTACCACGAGGACATCAACACGCCCACCACCGACGAATGGGATGGAGTGTAATGGTCGTACTGGATACGTCCTCACTGGTATTCTGGACGCTGGATCCCGGCCGCCTGTCCAGGACCGCCGAACGGACCATCGCACTGGCCGACCGCGTAGGCGTCAGTTCGATATCGATCTGGGAGATCGGCATCAAAGTAGAACGGGGCAGGCTTGTACTGCCGCTTTCCGGCGCGGAATACCTGGAGAACCTGGAGCAAACCAATCGGGTGGAAATACTGCCTGTGGATCTCAGTACCTGGATCAGGAACCTGCAACTGGATTGGAATCACCAGGACCCTGTCGACCGGACCATCGTAGCAACGGCTTCTCTACACAACTGTCCGCTGGTGACTTCGGACAACGTGCTCCGCAGTTTCTACGAGAAGGCGGTCTGGTAGGGTTACTTCAGAGGTGGATCTGTTTCAGGTAGGACTAATAATGAAATTAGAGAAATCAGTCCAGGTAAGTCCTACTGTACAGTTCGCCATAGAATATCAAGGTTTATGTCGTAATAAGCATGGACTAGTCGATTTCACATTCCAATGATTCGCTGCCACGGTATTTGGTCATTATAACGACGAGTCGGTTCCGTTATCTGGTTCGCGGCCTCACCCACAATCTCGATATCCTTAACCAATGCAAGGACGAGTTTGCGATCGGTGTCCAAGTCACTACGCTCGCATCCTTGAACGAACGAAACCGCTTCCCGTGCGGCATCCAACATGTGCCTGAATCGGATCTCGTCATCCTTGCACATACTGATCCTCCGCCGTATCAAGGACCTCCTGACGGAAGTACCGACTCAAGTCCTCCGGTGTTCTCAGATCCACCTTTCGCCCGCCAAGTAGCTTAGATAGCTCAATCTCCATTCCTGCCATACCCAGGAGACCGGGAGAGTATCCGGGGGTAAACTCGACCAATACGTCGATGTCGCTTTCGGAATCGAAATCGGTCCGCAGCGCAGAGCCGAAAATCGCGAACCGACGTATTTTGTGCGCTTGGCAGAAATCTGCGAGTACTATCTCAGGGATAGATATCTGTGCGTTCACAGTAATACCTTTTAAGTCGAAATCAAAGCAGACAGGTTTAAGTGCCAATGTGCATCGAATCTTCACGCACTAAAATCGTGGAGATCAACCCAATTAAATCCATTAGACCGAAGTGTTGGATGTAACGACACAACCAATCACCTCAGTTCCTGGTTTTGTACATGCCAGATAGGTTAGTAAGATAAGCAGATAGCGGTTTACTGACAAGTTGACTGATGACAGGAAACTAAGGAAACACCATACTAGCATCACCCCGGCGCTGGCGCCACGTGTTCCAGCCCGAACTCATCCCGTAGGCGGGCCATCTCCTTTTCCAACTCTTCAGGATCGGCCGTTTCCGGGGGCATGCGCCGCAGCAACCGGTCGGACGCCTCGAAGAAGCGGTCCAGTCCCGCGGGGGTGCAGATCAGCACAATGTGCGCCGGATCGTCCCCTTCGTTCCAGAAGGAATGGGGTTTCCATCCCGGCACCGTAACCATCTGGCCGGCCTCAAGCACAAATGCGTTTTCGTGGAGAAACTTGAAAGTCAGCGCGCCTTTGACGACCAGGAACATCTCGATGAAAGCGTGCCGGGTGAATATGGGCGGCGGGCTGTGGGGCGGTTCGACGGCCTCGATGACCGTCACCCGACCCTTTGTGGCGGAACCCGGGGTCATGACCCGTACGTTCTGGCCCATGAGCGTATTGAGCCAGGGGCCGCCGTTGCCTCCGTTGCCGCCGTTACCCCCGGGGCCGCCGTTGCCTCCAAGACCTCCGGGACCTACGTTGCCGTCGCCTTTCATGAGACCTGCCCCGCGTCTCTAGCGGCTCCCGCGACCTCTACTCCCGCACTTCCCGAAATCATCTCCCGCCCTTCGTCCGCGTAGACCGTCTTGACCTCCTGGTCCACGGTGCGCCATACCAGGAACTGCTTGCGCAGCACGTTCAGGAAGCGCCGGTTGAGGCGCTGCCATGAATCCACGTCGCCGCTCAGACGGTAGATGTGCACCCACACCGCGTACAGGTCGTGTTCTTCTTCGGCGGGGGCCGCGTGGAGGGACACGCGTTGGCTGACCCCCGTGTCGTAGGGCGCCAGCCAGGTCTTCATGCTGATTTCGTAGGTGGATGCTTCCGGACCGGCATCGGATGCCCGCTCCTCACCCGGAACGGCCGTGGCCACCCGGCCGCCCGATCGCCCGGCCGCCGGAGCAGATCCATTCGTCCCGGTAAGCGCCACCTCGTCCGTCATGAAGTTTCCCAGCGTGCTTTCGCCGTGGGATTCGAAGAACCGTGTCAGGTAGGCGCAGAGTCCCAGCGTCTCCGTGCGGCTGATGGTGAAGGGGAACTCGAAACGCCAGTCGTCGCCCTCGGGCTCGGGGAAGGACCACTGCCGGTTGACGTCCGGCACGGCCATCTGGGAGGCTTTTCGCGCAGGATAGATCGTCGACAGCATGACCACCGCCATGACCATGAACGTGGAGGCCACGGCGGAAAGGGACGAGTAGTTCAGGTTCAGCCCCGCGAGCAACTGGTACTCCGTGATCCCCCGGACCAGGGTCTGTCCGATCAGGTAGCCTGACATGCCGCCGATGACGGCGTACATGGCCGCCTCCGCCATGAATAGCGCGCCGATGTGGGCCGGCGCCAGGCCCACGGCGCTGTACACCCCGATCTCGCTGAAGCGTTCGTAGACGGCGTTCATCATGGTGTTCAGGATGATGAGGGCGGCCACGACCATGGGAATGAACAGATTGCCGAGCCCCGACAGTGAACTCAGCGCCATGGCGCTGTATACCGCGACCTCTCCGTCCACGGACGCCACCACCGGGATCCCGAGACGCTGCATGAAGCGTTCGATCCGGTTGGCGGCCGCTTCGTCCGTGGGAAACCGGACCGCGACGGAGCGGAGGGTCCCGCCGAGATCGTTCACATAGGCCTGCGGGGTCAGCAGGATGTTCGCGGCCGGCAGGTGCTCGAACGCGGCCATATCCACGGGCTCTTCGTCGTAGTCCATCAGGGCGAGTTCGGTCAGCAGATCCTGGCCCGTCGCCGTGTAGTCCACGGGTGTGAGCGGCTCGCCGTCCAGATCGGTGATCTTTTCGAGGTCGGCCGCGTCGAATACGCCGATCACCTCGAAGGGCTGTCCGAACACGAGGACTTCGGATCCCACGATTTCATCCCCGGTCAAGCCGAGCAGCTCCGCCATTTCGGCCGGGACGATGCATACTTCGCGCTCCCCGGGCTCGAACCACCGGCCCGATCTCAGCGTGCGGTCCAGTCCGCTCACCTCCCCTTCTTCCGGCAGCAGGCCGAGGATGGCCGAGGCATAGGTGGAATGGTTCGTGCCGTCCGGTCCCTCCCGGTCCATCCTGATGAAGGTCGTCTCGCCGGGGAACGTGCCGGAGTACCACGACCGGGATACGATGGTGATGCCCCGGTCTTCGGCCTCCGACGAACCGAACTCGGATTCCACGTACTGGAAGGTCTGTTTCTGGAGCGGTCCCCAGTTGGGGTTGCGGACGAGGAAGCCCGTATAGGTGGCGTCCGTGTCCCGGCTCAGCGTCTGCAGCCGGAGGAAGGTCTGCACGGAGGTGAAGGAGAGCACGGTGAACACCAGGAGCACCAGGGTGACGCACGTCAGCAGGGTCCGGGCCTTGCGCTTTCGCATGTTGCCGATGCCCAGGGAGAAGGCCGTGGCCAGGGCGCTCGACCGCCGCACGTCGGCGGACTGCACGGTACGGTTGTCCTGCCGGACCTCCCGCATGGTCTGGCTGAACCGCTGGGATATGATCCAGATGACGACGGCGGCGAGGACGAAGGTCATGAAGGCGAGGAGCACGATGTCGGGCGCCGTGGTGATCTGGAAGGCCGGGTGGGTGAACCTCAGCAACCCGTATGCGGCCAGGAAGATGGCGACGGTAGTGGCGATCCGCTTGTACACGTTGGCGAATCCGAAGACCAACCGCTCCAGGGCGTACGCGAACGGGATGACGAGCACCATGTAGAACAGGACGCCCTTCACGACATCGTTGGCCGTCCCGGTCGCGTCCGGATAGGCGCGGGACTCGTATCCCCACGCGGCCCGGGCGTGCTTGATGAACCGGTCCCACTGCAGGTTTTGCCGGGCGGTCTCGGCCAGGTCCAGCAGGCGGCCCGCCTCCCGGTGGAAGTCGTCCAGCCGGGTGTTGCTCACGCCGACGGACTTGAGCGCGCCGATCCGCGCCTCGTCCAGGTGCCACATGTCTTTCGCCACCTGGTAGGAGGTCAGGGGGATGGCGTCGATACCCGCCTCGAACCCGATTCCCTCGGGGTTGTTCTCGTCCGCGTTGGTCAGGATGAGGCGGCGGCCGAACAGGCCGGTGGACATGGTGACCTTGAACCGGCTTTCCGGCGGCATGAAGAGGACGGCCGTGTCCTCCTCATACGAAAAACCCGTGGTCCACGCGCCTTCCTGGAAGGTCATGCCCCATTCAAGGGGCGGATTGCCCGATTCGTCGAGTACCACGGCCTCGTTCAGCCGGGTCAGGAAACGCGGGTCCACCAGGTCGTAGATGTTGGTCGCCTCGGACCGGAAGACCACCGTGGGTTTCTCCTTGTCCACCCAGTCCATCTTGATCTCGAGGGGATAGGCGCCTTCCCCGTAGGGACCGCGGTCCGGCGCGTAGATGATTTCCCCCGTTTCCGGGTTCATCACGTAACCTTCCGTGGGGTAGGTGCGCCCCGCCTCCAGTTCGGTACTTTCGGCTACCCCGGTGCTGTCCGCCACCACGAAAATCTCGTTCTTGACGCCGCTGATGGTCTTGTTGTAGCGGCGGAAACGGACCACGGCGCCCGGTTTGGGCTTGCTCGGGATGTAGTCCTCCCGGGGATCGAACTCCACGACCCGGATCCGGCCGTTCACGAAGCGGTCCTCAAGCTGCATCTTGAAGTCCGGGAACAGGCGGGGATCGTTGACGCCGCGACCGAAGAGCTCGGTCAGCAGCAGCGTCTGCGTGTACACGTTGCGGAAGTTGACCCGGTCGAGGTCGTCGATGGGCGTGTCCACGAACTCGCGGACGTCGAACACCGTGGCGAAGGACAGGGCCGGGATTCCCATCCAGAACATGAGTTCGGCCTCGAGGCCGATCTGGCCCGCGGGAAAGAAACCGGCGGTCCGGTGCCCCTGCGAAGGCGAAATCACGTTCACCAGGGCGTCGGCCGGAATGGCGCCCCGCCGGATCACTTCTTCGGCGTAGCCCATGAAGGTACGGCCGAATGGCGTGAAGAACCGCTGTTTTTCGAAGGAATCCCCCCCGAAGAAGACGCCGGAGTAGATGACGCCGACCTGGTCGCGCGCGCTGGACAGGTCGATACCGGCGAAGAGCTTGATGTTGATGGGGTCCTCGAGTTCGTCCGCGAAGTGACTGGAGATGCGTGCGTGGCGGTAGGCGAAGTCGTTGATCCCGCTGAGCGACATGAAGTGACCCGACGTCGCGAGTATCAACACGGTGCGCGCGGGAGGATGGGCCGCGAAGTAACGGGCCATTTCAAGGAGCGCGGCCACGCCCGACGCCTGGTTCGCGCCGGGGGATACGGCCGGCACGGCGGAGATGGAGTCGTAGTAGGCGTTGAGGACGATGACCTCATCCTTCAGCACCGGATGCGTCCCCGGGATCTTACCGAAGACATTGTAGGCCGGTCGCCGTTTCCAGGTCATGCGTCCTTTTGCCCGGACGTTGATCGAGCCGTTGGATTCGAGGTATTCGACCAGGGGCCGGGCCGCTGCCTTTTTCATCCAGAAACGGGGGAAGTCGAGGGGGACCTGGAGGTGCTTCTCCTCTCCGTCGACCCGCGTGGTGTGGTCGGGTTCCGCGAAGATCACGGCACGGGCGCCGAGCTGGGCGGCCCGCTGCCAGTTTACGCCGGAATTGAAGTCCATCAGGATGACGGCGCCGGCGGGATCGATGCCGTTGAAGTCCGCCCACTCGCCGTTGCCGACGTAGTGAAGCTTCCCCGTGATGCCCCCCGGCGGCGTCGTGGAGGTGCGCACCAGGTTGGGCCACAGGGCATAAAGGGGGATCGTCCGGGCCTCCAGGGTCGTGACATCCAGGAGGGTCAGTTCGCCGCCTTCGTCCAGGGGGATGGACGAGACGAATTCCTCCATCTCGACGTCCTCGAGACCGATTTCCCGCATGCGATCGGCCAGGTAGTACGCCGCTTCGGTGGCGCCCGGGTAACCGGCTACCCTCGAGCCGAAGGACACCAGGTCGGTAATGGTCTGCCGGATCCGCGCCGAGTCGACCACGGCGGCCACCTGGCCGTCGCCGATGGGTTCGGCCAGGACCTCCACCCGGTCGCGGACACCTGTCGTCTGGCAGGCGGAGACCGCGAGCAGTGCGAGCGGCAGGACCAGGCCGACAAGATGGCCGATAAGGGTTCGTTTAAGGTGCAAGGCGTCTTTCCGCTGATTGGGTGGGACGGAACATCCGCTCGATCCGCGCTAGACCTTCCACTTCCGCCGCATCTCCTCCATGGAAACGGTCTTTCCCTCGGTCCACGCGTAATGGGCGACGGGGTTTTCGCCGACCCACCGGTGGTCGACGGGTTCGCTGGCCAGCTGGTACCGGGTATCGGTGCTGATGCGGAACCGGTTCGACGTGTTGTTGATGGAGCCGTGCATGGTGTACATGCCGAGGACGATCACATCGCCCATGCTGAATTCGCTCGTCTGCCACTGGCCCCCGTACTGGTCGACCATCACGATGGGCTCGTTGGTGAAGTGGCCCGTCACGTGGTCACGGTCCACGTCCATCTGGCCGTAGGTCTCCTTGACCGCCTCGAACTGGTGGGATCCGGCCAGGATGACCAGGGGGCCCATGTCGAAGGACACGTCGTCCAGGGGCGTCCACACGGTATACAGGTTCGGCGTGCCCCGGCCCATGTAGACCATGTCGTAATGCGCCCCGGTGTTGTCGCCCGGCCCTACGGCCCGGAGCCACTTGTAGTCGAAGGTGAGGACGGGGCCGCCAAGGAACCGCTCGAAGAACCCCATGATTTCGGGGGAATTGACCACGGCGAGAAATTCTTCCGTGTGCGTCACCCGCTTGGCGCCGCCGAAGAAGGCGCCCCGCTTGCCCGGCGCGGCCACCCCCAGGTCGAGGGGATAGTCCGGATCGATCTGGTCGTTTGCCTGGAGATTCTCCAGCACGACCCTGCGGGCTTCCCGGACCTTGTCGGGATCGTGGAGACCGCGTATGAGCAGGTAGCCGTCTTCGGCCATGCGTTCCCGCAAGGCTTCCGCGTCGTCCAGCAGTTCGTTCGCTTCCCGGAGCGTGGACAGGTACTTCCCGTCCATCAGCAATTCGTCCTTGCCCATGACCAGGCTTGAGGGTTCCCGGGTGGTCATTGGTTCCTCCGTGGTTGGTCGTTCATGAAGCCCGGACGGCCAAGGCGTCGATGGCGGCATACACCGTATCCCCGACGGTGATGCCCATGTCCGAAAAAGACGCCCGCGCCACGTGGACGGTCAGGCGAAGTCCGGCGTCCACGTCCAGGCGTATGCGGTCTCCGTCCACCGCCGCCGCGGTCACGACGCCCTTAAGCGTATTCGCGGCGACCGGCGTGCGCGTCGGCTTCGCCGGCGGCCTCGCCAGCCGGATTTCCTGCGAAGAGATAACGATGTGGGCCGGTCCGCGCGCGGTCGTGTCCGAACGCAGGGTTACACCGCCGTCCAGTCTTACGACCGGGCCGTCGGCAGAATCCTCGATGCGGCCCTTGAAGACGTTCTCCGGTCCCCGCTCGAGCATCCGCCCGTCGCGCATGATCAGCACTTCGTCGGCGATGCGATAGGCCTGGTCGTACTGGTGCGTCGAGAGCACGACCGTCATGCGCCGCTGGCGGCACGTCTCCGCGAGAATCGCCTCGATCTGCTTCCCGTGCGCCGCGTCCACGCTGGCCGTGGGCTCGTCGAGCAACAGGACGTCGGGATCCGTAACCAGGGCCCGGGCGAGTCCCGCCCGCTGCGCTTCTCCGCCCGACAGGCTGTGTGCGGGCCGGTGGGCGAATTGCCGAAGACCCACCTTGTCCAGCATGCCGGTCACGCGTGCTTCGATGGCCTCCTTCGCCATGCCGCGGAACCGCAGGCCGGACGCCACGTTCTCGAATACGGAGGACCGGAACAGGTACACGTGCTGCATGAGCAGCGTGACGCGGCGGCGGTACTGACGGCTGCGGCCCGGATCGGCCCCGTTCACGGGCCGGCCTTCGAAGAGGATCCGGCCCTCCTGCGGCAGGGTCAGCAAGGCGAGTATGTTCAGTAGCGTGGTCTTGCCCGATCCGTTCGCCCCGTAGACGGCATAGGTCTTTCCGGCGTACAGGGCGAGGTTTTCGACATGCAGATGAAACCCGGAACCGTACCGGTGCGCCAGGTGCTCGCCCACGATAATCGGACCGGTCGTCATCGGACCGGCCGCGACCGGATCGGCCGTGATCGGATCGGCCATCAGTCGTCGAACCCCTGCAGCCAGTGAAAGAGAATGTTCGCGCCGAATGCCGTGAGCAGCAGGATGATCCCGAGGGCGATGGCGAGGCCGAACTCCCCCTTGTTGCTCTCCAGGGCGATGGCCGTCGTCATGGTCCGCGTGCTTCCCTTGATGTTGCCGCCCAGCATCATGGCCGCGCCCACCTCGGCGATGACCCGCCCGAATGCGGCTACCACCGCCGCCATGATGCCGAACCGGGCCTCCGAAATGAGGGTGCGCGCCGTCTGGGCTGTCGTCGCGCCCAGCGTAAGGGCCGTCTCCGTGATCCGGGAATCCACGGCTCGGAACGCCGAGAGGGTAAAGGCGGCCACGATGGGCAGAGCGAGGAGCGTCTCGCCGATGATCATGGCACTCGGTGTATACAGCAGTTCCATGAAACCGAGCGGGCCGCGCCGGGAGATCAGGGAGTAGACGAAGAGGCCGATCACGACGGTCGGCATGGCCAGCATCGTATTGAGCACCGTGGTCACCAGCCGCTGGCCCCTGAACCGGCGGGTGGCGAGCAGGTAGCCCGCGGGCAGTCCCATCACGGAAGCCAGCAGGATCGCGGACACCGCGACGAACACGGAAACGCCGACGATGGTATACACGCCGGATTCGCCGGTGACCAGCAGGCGGACCGCTTCCTGAAATCCACTGTACAGGTATTCCATAACCCCTATGAAACAACAAAACGGCCCGGCGAATCAACAGGTTTTTGCCCCGTGACAGCGACCGAAATACGTTGACAGAACCACCGTTGGACCTTAGGTTGTCTGGCATCCAGCGGAGCCGGACTCCGTTGGCGCCGCGGCCAGTCGGACGGGCTCGCCCCACCAGGCAGTTTCCTCATCCCTCGAATCGCGGTTTCGCAAGTGATTCTCCTGCACAAGCAAAGGATCAGACGATCGGATGCCCGTTATAGGGATCATTGGCGTCCTGTGGCTGCTGCTCGTCCTGGCCGCGGGATACTGGGGTAACCGGCGTAAACTGGACGCGACGTTCGTCAAGGGCGTCCAGACGCTGATTACCATCGTCGCCCTGGCCGTCGCGGCGCCGCAGCTCGGCGTATTCAATACCGCCCTCGCGACGCTCTGGCTCCTCCTGTTCGTCGCCGCTTCCACCCTCTTGCGGCGGTTTCGCGTGCCGAACCTGGCCGCGCGGGCCATCGCCCTGGCGGCCGTAAGCCTGGCGCTGTGGGGCACCGACTCCCAGAACGTCATGCTGATCCGCACGCTGATCATGCTCGCGGTCACCAGCATTTTCCTCCTCGGACTGAACCTGGGCTTCAGGTACCTGGTCCGCCGCATACTCTGGATCTTCCCCGTACTCTTCGCCGTCTCGGTCATCACCTTCTCCATCATGCACGCCGTACCCGGCGGTCCCTTCGACGCGGGCGGCGAAACCGGCGGCATTCCGCTGACGCCCGAGGTCCGCGCCAACCTGATGCGGAAGTACAACCTCGACCAGCCGCTGCACATCCAGTACATCTCCTGGGTGAGCAACGTCGTGCGGGGCGACTTCGGCTATTCCTTCCAGCACCAGAGCAAGACCTGCCAGGAGCTCATCGCCCAGGCCTGGCCCGTCTCCGTCCACCTGGGAAGCATGGCCCTGATCGTGGCCCTCACTGGCGGGTTGCTGCTCGGCATTCTCGCGGCGGTATACCAGAACACCTGGATCGATTACGTCGCCTCGCTCACGGCGGTATTCAGCATCGTCACGCCCAGTTTCGTCGTGGCCGTCGGGTTGACCGTCGTCTTTTCCCTGTGGCTGCACCTCTTCGAAACGGGGGGCTGGAATTCGCCCAAGGACTGGGTCATGCCGGTGATCGCCCTGTCGCTCGGAGACATGGCCGTGGTGGCGAGGTATACCCGGTCGAACATGATCGAGGCCATCCGGGCCGACTACGTGCGCACCGCCCGGGCCAAGGGCCTCACCGAGTTCTCGGTCGTGGTGGTGCACGTGTTCAAGAACGCCCTGATCCCCCTGCTGACCATCGCGGGACCGATGATGGCCAACCTGATCACGGGATCCTTCTTCATCGAGACGATCTTCCGGATCCCGGGCCTTGGGCGGTACTTCACCACGAGCGTGTTCGCCCGGGACTACCCCATGATCATGTCCACGGCCCTGCTCTGGTCGTCGCTCATCGTCGTGATCTACGTCATCACGGACCTCATGTACGCGCTGGTGGACCCCCGCATCCGGTATAGGAAGGATTGAGCATGGATCCGATCGGCACAACGGGCGAAGTCGGCATCGTATGGGTCCTCGGCGCGATCCTGGGTTGGAGCTGGGACACCATGATCCTCGAGGTGGGGCGGATCGCCCTGGCGATCCAGCTGGTGCTCTACCTGCCCCGCATGTACCGCCTGGGACACCGGGACGAGACCGGAAGATGGGCGTCCTTCTGCCACACGGTGGTCCAGCGCAAATCCTACTTCGCGGCCGCGGGCGCCGTCGCCCTGCTCGCGGCGTGGTGGCTGCTCGGGCCCTGGATGAACCAGTACCCCTACGGCACGGAGGACATCCCCGAAAGCCTGTCGGAGTCCATGAGCTGGGACGGCCTCGAGCCCTTCTTCTCCTGGGCGGGACAGATCTTCCGCGTCGCGCTGGCCACGGAGTTCACCCTGCTCTGGCCGCGGGCCTACCGGTATTTTAAGAAACACGACAGCGGGCTCTGGGCGGACGCCACGCGGCGATTCTCGCGCAACAAGCTCTCCCTGGTCGGTCTTTTCCTGGTGCTGCTGCTGAGCAACACGGCCCTGCTCGCGCCCTGGATCGCGCCGCTGCACTACACCAAGCAGAACTTCCTGGTCGCCTGGCAGGAACCGTCGTGGATGTTCCCCTTCGGCACGGACGGTCTGGGCCGCGACCTCTTCAGCCGGGTCATCTACGGCGCGGAGATCTCCATGACAGTGGGCGTCCTCGTGCAGGCCATCATCTTCGCCATCGGCGTGCCCCTGGGCTCCCTGGCGGGGTACGCCGGGGGCCGCGTGGACAGCGTCATCATGCGGGGCGTCGACATCATGTCGGCCTTCCCGGGGCTGCTCTTCATCATCCTGATCATGTCGTGGCTGGGCGCGGGGCTCTTCAACATCTTCGTCGCCATCGGGGTAACCGGCTGGGTAGGGGTATGCCGTCTCCTGCGGGGGCAGATCCTGTCTTTGAAGGAAAAGGAGTTCGTCCGGGCGGCCAAGGCCATGGGCGGCAGCCACCTGCGCATCGTCGTGACCCACATCCTGCCGAACAGCCTGACGCCGCTGATCGTGGCCCTCGCCCTGGGCATCCCGTCGGCCATCTTCGCGGAGGCCGGTCTGAGCTTCATCGGCATCGGCATCAGCCCGCCCACGCCGAGCTGGGGGCAGATGGTCGGCGAGAACGCCAACTACATCCGGTCCTACTGGCACCTGGCGACCTTTCCCGCCATCATGATCGCCCTCACCATGCTCGGATTCCAGCTGATGGGCGACGGACTCCGGGACGCCCTCGACCCGAAGATGAACGAGTAGGCCGTGCTGCAGAAGGGCCCGGCGGCGACCGCGTTCACGGGCCCGGCGGCGACCGGGTTCATGAAAAAAAGTGACCAAGGGACTTGACAGCGCGACTTTAACCCTTATATTTACCCGTGTCGCCGACTCGGCGGCAGCCCGAACCTTGCACGTTCCCCTGATTGATTCCTCATTGGAAAGCCGTTTCTTCCTTAGATCAAGTTTCATGACGGCCGGTACCGCATTCTACGGGATTACTCCATCACCAAGGCAAGTTGCGTTTGCCCATACCCTGATGGCATAACCTAAAACCAGCACATCCGCGCGTCTCCAGACGCTGCACGCCAGGCCCGATACGCACAGGCCCGACTACCGGAAACGAACCGATCGCAAGCCGACGTTTCCGCCGCACACCATGTTCACAACCCAGTCTGACTTCAAATACTCTCCCCCCGACGCGTCGCGGGAATCGGCGCCTTAAGGAACTAAGGAACGCCCGTTCAGCGGGGGTTCAAGGGAGTTCACCGAACGTTTTTACAACCGAACGTTTTTTACAAAGGGAAGGAAGCATGCACATCCTGGAACTCAAGACAAAGACCCTGCCGGACCTGTACTCCATCGCCCAGGAACTCGACCTGCAGAGCTACACGGGCCTGCGGAAACAGGAACTGATCTTCAGCATTCTCCAGGCACAGACGGAGAAGGAAGGCGTGATCTTCGGGGAGGGTGTACTCGAGGTGCTGCCGGACAACCGCTGCGGGTTTCTCCGGTCGCCGGACTACAGCTACCTGCACGGCCCCGACGACATCTACGTCGCGCCGTCCCAGGTCAAGCGCTTCGACCTGCGTACCGGGGACACCATCTCGGGGCAGATCCGGCCGCCCAAGGACGGGGAGCGCTTCTTCGCGCTGCTCAGGGTGGACACGGTCAACTTCGACAATCCCGAGGCGAGCAAGGAACGGACGCTTTTCGACAACCTGACGCCCATCTACCCGCTGGAGCGCTTCCAGCTCGAATACTTGAAGGACAAGCTGCCGACGCGGGTCATGGACCTGCTGACGCCGATCGGCAAGGGGCAGCGCGGACTGATCGTCTCGCCGCCGAAGGCCGGAAAGACCATGCTGCTGCAGGAGATCGCCAACGCCATCACGGACAATCACCCCGAGGTGGTGCTCATGGTCCTGCTCATCGACGAACGGCCGGAAGAGGTGACCGACATGGAACGGTCGGTCCAGGGCGAGGTGATCAGCTCCACCTTCGACGAACCGCCGGAGCGCCACGTGGCGGTCTCGGACATGGTCCTGGAGAAGGCCAAGCGGCTGGTGGAGCACGGCCGGGACGTAGTCATCCTGCTCGACAGCATCACGCGCCTGGCGCGGGCCCACAACGCGGTGACGCCCCACAGCGGCAAGATCCTGTCCGGAGGTATCGACGCCAACGCGCTGCAGAAGCCGCGGCGTTTCTTCGGCGCGGCGCGGAACATCGAGGAAGGCGGGAGCCTGACCATCGTGGCCACGGCGCTGATCGAGACCGGCAGCCGGATGGACGAGGGCATCTTCGAGGAATTCAAGGGCACGGGCAACATGGAACTGGAGCTCAGCCGCAAGCTGGCGAACCGGTGGATCTTCCCGGCCATCGACCTGAGCGCGTCGTCCACCCGCAAGGCCGAACTCCTCCTGGAACCGGATATCCTGGGCAAGGTGAAGATCCTGCGGAAGTTCCTGGACGGCCTGGGACCCGTGGAAGCCATGGAACTGATGACCGAGCGCCTCTCGCGGACACCGACGAACGTGGATTTCCTCAAGTCCATGAACGAGTAGCGGCGCGCGCGCTTCGACTCACTTGAGCCGCTTGTAGAATTCCCTGAACTTGCGTTCCGACTCCGCCTTCTGCACAGGCGTCATGGCCTGGTAGAATCCGCAGTCGTTCGCGAAGGAGGGCGAGAGGGAGCTTCGCCTCGGAACCTTGTAGGCCTCGAACTTGAAGGTATAGATCTCGCAGGTCACATCGTCCCCGTGCATGCCGGGCATGACGTGGACGCAGTCGGTGCAGTCGCGCCGCGTTTCCCCCAGGTGGCCGTGTGTCCGGTTGTGCATGATCGACTTCAGCTTGCTCATCAGCATGCCTCCTGAAACATCTCCAACCGCAATCGTACCATCAATGTGATTAACCGAAGGGTAAACGGACCACCCGCCCTTGTCAACCGCAGGTCTGGCCCGTGACGACAAAAACAGGTTCGGCCCTCTCTTACACCCGGCTGCTCAGGGAGAACCGGACCTACCGGTTCGTCTGGCTGTCGCAGGTCGTATCCAATGCGGGGGACTGGTTCAATACGATCGCCGTGCTGGGCCTGACCCTCGCCCTGACCGGTTCCGGTCTCGCCCTGGGCATCGTCACGATCTGCCAGATGCTGCCCCCCTTCCTGATGACCCCGCTGGCCGGCGTCGTCGCCGAACGGTACGACCGCAAGCGGGTGATGATTACCGCCGATATCCTCCGGGCCGGCGTCGCCCTGGGATTCCTGCTGGTCGAAACGGCGGACGACGTCTGGATGCTGTACCTCTTCATGGCGCTGCTGTCCGGCCTGCAGCCCTTCTTCGACGTGACGCGGACGGCCGCGCTGCCGAGCATTGCCCGGGGCAAGGCGCTGCTGGCGGCCAATGCCCTGTCCAGCACGACCTGGGCCGCCATGCTGACCATCGGCTCCGCCGTCGGCGGCCTGGTCGCGGATCACCTGGGCCGGTCCGCCGCCTTTCAGCTGAACGCCTTCAGTTTCCTCGTATCGGCGGTTTTCGTGGCCCGGATCGCCATTCCCGCCGCGTCCGGCGCGGGACAGCCGGTACGGTTCCTCTCGGATTTCGTCGAGGGCATGAAGTACATCGGCCGCGACCGGCCCACGCGGGTCTACTTGCCGGGCAAGGCCACCTGGGGACTGGCCGGCGGCGGCGCCGTGCTCCTCTACGCCGTGTTCGGGGGACAGGTCTACCGCGCAGGCGACTCGGGCATCGCCATCCTGTACACGGCCCGGGGTATCGGGACGCTGTTGGGCGCCGTGCTCATCAAGTTCTTCGACACGATCCGGCTGGGCAAACTGAGGACGGGCATCCTCATCGGGCTGATCGGCTACGGCGCCTTCTTCATCCTGTTCTCGCAGGCCCCGTCCATCTGGCTGGCGGCGGTCTGCATCATCCTCGCCGCCGCGGGCAGCATGGTGATGTGGGTCTATTCTTCCCTGGGGCTTCAACTCGTGGTGGACGAAGACTACCGCGGAAGGGTGTTTGCCGCGGACCACGGCCTGTTCACGCTGGCCTTTTCCATTTCGACCCTGGGGACGGGCCTGCTGCTGGACGCCCTGGCGGCGCGCCTGGTGGCCTTCATGGCGGGGGCGGCCGGCATCCTGATCGTTGTCGCCTGGTACCTGCTCGCCCGACGCATTCCCTTAGACGGAATCCATCCCGACCGGGAAGACGGCCTGGACGGCGACCAGGATGACTAACGCCTCAAGTGGTAGCGTTCGAGCCAGGACGGCTAGCGTCTCACGTGGTAGCGCTCGAGCCGTTCGAAGTCTTCGATGTTCTGATCTATAAAGGCCTTGATCTTGAGGTGCCCGTCCCGGAGTTCCAGGCCGTCCAGGGTCTTGGGAATGAAGAAGAAAACCCGCTGGAAGAATCCCGCTACGCCCCGCTTCCGGCCCGAAAGACCCTCGAAGTCGGTGTACCGCGCCCATTCCAGTTCGTCGTGCAGTGCCAGCGTCACCAGGTAGCTCGTCCGGGGACCGCCGTCATCGGTGTACGCGGTCTCGGCGCCGTGGACGATCACGTCGGCATTCAGGATGTCCCGGTCGAAACGGAACGTGTAGTTCATGTCGTAGAGCGCGCGGATGTGGACCAGGAAATCGCCTGAACGGGCGGCATCGGGGCTGAAAAAGAGGTATGAAACGTGGTGGAGCGGAAAGGTGAGGCCCAGGGAAAACCCCTGCTTGAGGGCTTCGTCGACCGCTTCCCCGTCGGCGTAGAGGGGTATGTTGCGTTCGGCGATCCACCGGGCCAGGACCACGTTGACCCGCAATAGCGTGAGCGTATCCTGTTCCGCGGCGGTAAACATGTCGATGACGTCCGCCGCGTTCAGCCGGAGGGCTGTGGAATCGCCGGTGAAGGCGCGCAGGCCCGGAGGAACGGGCTGCGGCTCGCGTTGGTCCAGTCCGGCCAGAAAGGCGTCCAGGTGGGGCGTAGCCGGTTCGAAGGCTCTCAGCTCGCCCGGCGAAGCAAGGACCAGCCAGGCGGCGCTTAACCACGCCAGCGGGAGCGCCCTGGCGCTTAACCTCGCCAGCGGGAGCGCCCTGCCGAAACCAGCATATCCTCGGAATGCGCTCCGCATGCCGTTTCCCCTGTTTTCCGTGGTTCGGCCTGGTCCGGCCGGTCTGGCCGGTCTGGCCTGGTCCGGCCTTACTGAACCCGCTCTATGGTCAGCTTCTCCAGCACAATATCGAAAAGGGGACGGTCGCTCCGCGTCTGCACCCGGCCGATGGCGTTGACCACTTCCTGACCCTTCATGACTTGACCGAAGATGGTATAGCCTCCGTCCAGGTACGACTTGGGACCGTGGGTGATGAAGAACTGGCTGCCCGCGGTATCCGGCGATCCCGCGTTGGCCATGGCCAGCCGGCCGGGACGGTCGAAGCGCAGCGAGCCCCGGATTTCGCCCTTGATTTCATAGCCCGGGCCGCCCTGGCCCGTTCCCGTAGGGTCGCCGCCCTGGATCATGAAGTTGGGAATGACCCGGTGAAAGAGCGTCCCGTCGTAGTACGGACGTTTAACCTCGCGCCCGGTTTTAGGGTCCTTGAAGGCCCGGGTGCCCTCGGCAAGCCCGATGAAGTTATCCACGGTGGCGGGCGCCAGCTTGTCGAACAACTTGCAGATGATGACCCCCATGTTGGTCTGGAACACGGCGTAGGTCCCCGCCCCCAGAGCCTGTGAGGCCAGTTCGCCGGACGACTGCGCCGCGTCGTTCGACTGGACCGGCGGATGCGCCACGGCCCATGCGGACCAGGCGACGAGCCCCGCCAGCGCGGCGGTTATCGCGGTGATACGTATCCTTCTCATCGGTTACTCGCCCTCCCCTCTGACCACGGTCACTTTGACGATGCTAACCTCTTCAATAGGCCGCGACTGGTTCGTGGGCACCTCCGAAATGGCGTCAGCCACTTCCTGTCCCTCCACGACCTGGCCGAAGATGGTGTGCACCATGTCGAGATGGGGCGTAGGCGCTACCGTGATGAAGATCTGACCGCCGTTGGTGTTGGGGCCGCGATGCGCCATGGCCAGACGGCCGGGCTGGTCGAAACGCAGTTCCTCGCGCAACTCGTCATCGAACACGAATCCCGGGCTGCCATTGCCGGTGCCGGCCGGATCGCCGGTCTGGATCATGAAGTTCGGAATGACCCGGTGAAAGATCACGCCGTCATAGTAAGGCGTGCCGGACATGGTCTCGCCGGTTACCGGGTGGATCCACTCCCGCGTGCCTTCGGCCAGGCTCGAGATAATCTCCACGGTGGTGGGCGTCATGTCGGGGTACAATTCGCATTTGATGGTGCCCAGGGTGGTTTCGATGATCAACATGTTCGCGGGTTCTCCGCTGGTTTCGGGTTGGTCGGACGATTCGCCACAGGAAGCCATGAAAAACATGAGCGATACAACAGTCACAAAAAGGCCAGGTTTGCGCATCTTTCGCCTCCACTGACTTGGAATGATGGTCTGACCCCGGCTTCTCCGTCCGGGGTTCAGACCGCGGTATGCCCCGCATCCGGCCGGCCGGCGCTGGGCGCGGACTGCCGTTTGCGGTATGGCAGTCGGTGACTCTTCCGGTACTCCCACTGGAGCCGGTGGTTTTCCTTCTCCGTCGAAATGAAATCCCAGGGAAGCGACTGCAGATCCGCCATGTCCCCGAGATACTGCGAGGTATCCATCCCCAGTTCCGCCGCGGCGCGTTTCCAGTCTCCGTCCAGCCGCGCGGTTTCCATCACGAATCCGCTCAGTTCCCGGCCGCCTCGAGACAGGATGGCCTCGAAATAGGCGGACTTCAGGCTCTCGTGCTTGACGTCCACCCCTGCCGTGCCGCGCAGGGCCTTCTGAATGCGATTCAACTTGCGCCTGACCTCCTTGGGAGACGCCATGGGACTCCACTGGAAGGGCGTCAACGCTTTCGGCACGAAGGGATTTATGCTCAGCCGCAGCCGTCCGCCCGGTTCCCCGCACTCCCGCTGCAGTTCGGCAAGCCGGCGCGTCATCTCGATGAGTTCCTCGATGTCTGCGTCGGTCTCCGTCGGCAAACCGACCATGTAGTACACCTTGAGGTGCTTGATGCCCTTATCAAGTATCCTCCGGGCGCCGGTCAGGATTTCCTCCGAGGATATGGGCTTGTTGATCGTCTTGCGAAGCCTTTCCGACCCGGCCTCCGGCGCGATGGTCATGGTGCGCAGCCCCGTCTTCAGCATCAGCCTCAGCAGGCTGTCCGGGACCAGGTCGACCCGAACCGAAGAAACGCCCACGCGGAGACCGGTTTCTTCCAGGCCCGCACAGAGTTCGTCGAGGTGGGGATAGTCGCACATGGCCGAGCTGACCAGGCCCACGGCTTTCAGCCCCTCCTTGCCGTCGCGCGCCAGGGACGCGTTCTTCGACCGGATGACATCGAGTATGGTATCCGGCTTCAGGGCGCGGAACTTCGGATAGACGTAACTCACGGCGCAGAAACGGCACCGGCGGGGACACCCCCGGGAGATCTCGATGAGCAGCATGTCGCCGAACTCGGTGTCGGGCGTGAGGACGGCGGAATGGGCGGGATAGTCCTCGAAGTCGCGCACCTGCTGCTTGGCGATCCGTCCTACGGGCGCGCTTTCCGCTTCGGCCGCCGGGGCATCGCATCCGGCATCCGAGTCATCGCATCCGGCATCCGAGGCCATCCCGGCCTCCATCCTCTCCCGTTCACCCGGGGAAGCGGTCTGCAGGGACGGCACATACATGCCCGCCAGCGACATGGTATGGGCGAGATGGCGTTCCCGGTCCAGTCCCTGGTCCGCGAGGTAGCGGTCGATGTAGGCGTAAGCCGCCTCTTCGCCGTCGCCTATGACCATCACGTCGGCGAAATCCGCCACGGGCTCCGGGTTGATGTAGGTGATCGCGCCTCCGATCAGCACGATCGGATCGAAGCGCGTCCGGCTTGCCGCGAGCACCGGCACGCGGGCGAGTTCCAGGATGCGGACCAGGTTGGGATAGTCGTTTTCGAAGGATACGGAGAAGGCCACGATGTCGCACGAACCGAGCGGCAGCCCGGATTCGAGCGTAACCAGCGGCTTGCGGGACCTGGACAGGGCTTCAAGGCCGGAAGGTTCCGGGAGAAAGGCCCGTTCGCAGACGACATCGTCGCGTTCGTTGAGGTGACGGTAGATGGTCTGGAAACCCAGGTTCGACATGCCCAGGTAGTAGGTATTGGGATACACCAGGGCGATTCGAACGGCCTTACCGCCCGGTTTCTTGTATATGGTCCCCCGTTCGCGGGCGAGGGTCTCCGCCTGGGATTGTCCGAACATGCACCCTTCCGAAACGCTGATCGGCCGTGGCCGCGCTTGCCGGGCCGCACCGGACCGATCGTCCGTGTCACCATTCGCTATGGACCGCCAAAATACAGTCCCGAGACCCGGGTGTCAAGGCTCGCACCAGGGCAGCCACCGCGGCTGTGGCGGTGCGGGATAGGCTTGACACGCCGCGTTCCCGCGGTTAGTTTTCCGACAAACGACGGCTGTTGCGGTACCCCGTATACCGGGAGCCTGCGCATGGATGTGATGAACCACCGAAAGACCCGGAAAAGACTGTGGATACCGGCCGGCGTTCTGGCGCTCTGCCTGCTGGCGATACCACCGCAGGACGCCCGCGGGCAACAGGTGAGAGCCGACGTCATGGCGCACCTGGAAGCCCTGCCCGTCCTGCACCGCGAGCAGATGGCGGACTTCGGCCTAACGCTCGCCGACTACATCGAAGAATGGGACTGGCTGGAAGAGGACCTGCCCGAGCCGGTACACGTGGGTATCGAAGCCATTCTGGCCTTCATGGGCAGCGCGGTAAAGACCCAGTACGGCTCGCGCCTGACCGTGTACAGCGGAACGGACCTGAAGTACCTGGACCGGTGGTGGTTTTTTGAGTACGAACGGGAAGACTATCTGCAACATGACGACCAGCAGTTCAACGCCTTGACGTGGCTGATCGACTACTACGTGCACATCATGATCGGACACGCGCTGGACAAGTACACGGAGTTCGGCGGACAGCGCCATTTCCAGCGGGCTAATGCCATCGCGCTGGACGGCCGGTTCAGCCGCGAATTCCAGCGGGGGTGGGACGAACGGCTGGACCTGATCGACGGGATCCTGGCCGAAGACTACAAGCCCTGCCGCCTGATCCGGAACCGGTACTACCGGGGGCTGGCGGCACAAAAGGACAACAAGCTGGTGGAGGCCCGCACCCTCTGCCGCGAGGCCGTGGATTTAATGGCGGAAATCCACGAGAAGAACCCGAGAGACAAGTGGCTGAGTGAGTTCCTGAACGCCCACTACCTGCAGCTGGCGGATGTTTTCAGCGCGGAATCACCCACCGAAGTGCCCGATGCGGAATCTTCCAGGGAAGCCTACGACATGCTCATCAAGATCGATCCCGAGCACCGGGCGACCTACGAAGAGCATGCGGAGCAGGTGGGCAGATGAAGCGGACCGTTCAGTCCCCACGGCGGTACTTCGTGGACCGGGAGGACCATCTCCGTGACCTGTTCCGCTGAAACCGGCTGCGGCCGCAGGTAGGACACCGCCACTTGCGCTGCTTGTGAAAGCTGCGCTTTTCCTCGATCATCTTTCGGTCGCAACGATTGCAGCGCATGGGTATCGAAATGGGAAGACAGTCAATGACCAATGAATTCGGCAGGACAGGCAGGACCGACAGAACCGGCAGCACCGGCAGCACCGGCACACTCACAAACCTGATCCCGGGCGTCCTGATGGTACTGGCGGCACTCCTCGGCGCCCCCACGGCCCACGGATCCGAAGGCGAACCGGCGATCTGGCGCAAAATGGTGCGCGCATCGACCACCGTGCACGATGTTTTCCTTTCGCGTACGCCGCAGATCGTGATCTACGGCAACGGCCTCGTCGTGTTCCGGGACGACGATGCCCAGGCGCTGCACCGCTACATCCGACTGGTAGATGAGGAAGTGCCCGGACTGTACCTGGTCATGCAGACCACCTTCGGCCTGTCGAGCCTGACCAATGAGTGGCTCGATAACGAATTGACCTATGCCAGAAGCATACAGGAGCCCTATCGGGATAACAACGACAAGGTGACCATCTGGATCGGCATGCACTCCCCGCCGAGCCTGCACACCTACTCGCCCGCGCTGCTCAAGGCCCGATCCGTCAACGACGTGATCGCGCCGGCGTGGAACGCCATGTACAAGTTCAACCTCTTCCTCGCCGGGTTTACCCATCCCAGGGCCGCACCCTACGTCCCCGACCGCGTCGAGATCGCCGTGCAGCATCTGCCCCGGTACATGGCGGACCAGTCCGGCGAGGCCGTGGACTGGCCGCTGGATTCGACCGACCTGGCCGAGGTGAAGGGGAAGCGCCCGCGGGGATACCGCACGCTCACCGGATCATCGGCTCGCGAAGCCTATGGGCTGCTGACCGTCAACCAGGTGATCCGCTCCGGCGATCAGCTGTACCTCGTCTGGGTGCGCCCGGTCCTGCTTCCTTGATTTGACGCCTTCCTTCCCTTATCCCTTCACCGCCCCCAGGGCCAATCCCCTGACCATGTACCGCTGCACGAAGGCGAACACGGCCAGCGCCGGAAGCAGCGCCAGCGTGGCGCCGGCCATCATGCGGCCCCAGTGAACGTCGTACTTGCTGATGAAGTTGTACAGGCCCACGGGCAGGGTGAAGGTGGATTCCGAGTTCAGGAACATCACCGCAAAGAGCAGTTCGTTCCAGGCGCCGATGAAGGCGAAGAGAAAGGTGGCGATCAGCCCGGGACGGGCCAGCGGCACGGCCACGCGCAGGATCGCCCCCATGCGGTTGCACCCGTCCACCATAGCGGCCTCTTCGAGTTCCGACGGGACGCCCGCGAAGAAGCCCTGCATCATGAGCGTGCAGAAGGGGATGTTCAGCACGGTATATACGATCATCAGGCTGTAGAGCGTGTCGAGCAGGCCGAGTACCCGTAAGATAATGAAGAGCGGGACGATGAGCACCACCACGGGCATCATCTGGGTTGCCAGGAAGACCAGGAGGGTGACCTGGCGTCCCCGGAACCGGTAGCGCGCCAGGGCGTAACCCCCCAGCACGGACACGGTCAGCGTGCAGGCCGAAGCCAGACTGGCGACCGTGAGGCTGTTGGTGAAGAACCGGGGGATGTCGGTGCGCAGGAAGACCGAGGCGTAGTGTTCCAGCGTCGGCGCCGCCGGGAAATACCGCAGGGGCCATACAAAGAGGTCCTGCGCCGGCGTAAGGGAAGTAACCACCATCCAGTACACGGGAAAAACGGCGAAGACGAAGAACGCGCACATTCCGGTGAATTGAACCCCTCGGCGCAATGGATGCATACGGATCATCGTTCCTGCCTCAAAAAGCGGCCTCAAATGGCGGCCTCGTCGCCGTAGAACCGGGTGACGCGGAGGAACACGGCGGTGAACACCAGGGAGATCACGGTCAGCGCCACGCCCAGGGCGGCCGAATACCCGAAATCCAGGCCCAGGAAGGCCTTCTGGAACACGTAGAGCGCCAGGGTGCGGGAAGCCCCGGCCGGACCGCCCCCGGTCATGACCCAGATCAGGTCCGCCCAGTTGAAGACCCAGATCGCCCGGAGCAGAATGGTGATGACGATGGCCGGTTTCACCATGGGCGCGGTGACGCGCCAGAAGGACTGCCAGGCCGTGGCGCCGTCCATGTCGGCCGCTTCGTACAGGCTCGGAGGGATGGCCTGGAGCGCGGCGAAGAGCATGACGGCGAAGAAGGTGACCCCGAACCAGATGTTGGCCAGTACGCAGGAGAGGAGCGCCGTCTCCTCGCGGGACAGGAACCCCACCTTCTGATCCAGCAGGCCGACCCGGATGAGCAGGTCGTTGACCAGCCCGAATTCCCCGTTCAGGAGCCAGGCCCAGATGATGGCGATCAGGAAGCCCGATACCGCCCACGGCGCGAAGACGACGGCCTGGAAGATCCCCCGGGCCCTGAACCGCGCGCTGTTGAGCAGCAGCGCCAGGCAGAAGCCGAGCAGGAACTGGAAGAACAGCGAAACGACCACCCATACCACGGAGTTCCACAGGCTCCGCCAGAAATACTCGTCCCCGAGCATGAAGGCGTACTGGTCCAGTCCGACGAAGGGCGTATTGAGGGGATCCATGAGCTGGTATTCCTGCAAAGACAACAGGAACACCGTGGCCATGGGGTAGAACAGGAATCCCGCGATGAGCAGGTAAGCCGGCGCCAGGAGCAGGTAGGGATCGGCCTTTTTCATGGCGAAAGGGGTTGCTCAGACGGCTCGGACAGCCGGGGCGGCCGCGGCGTATCCGGACCGTGGCGTTCCACGTAACGCCGCTGGGCCCGGTCCAGGAAGTCGGCCAGCCGGTCGAGCGTATCCCGCGGCGACTGCCGGCCGAGGAGCATCTTCTGCTGTTCCTCGGTGACCAGCACCTCGATGAATTCACCCATTTCGGGCAGGTAGCTCGGGTACCAGTTCTGCAGGAGCGTAGTATCGGTGGCCATGTCCATGAACGGCCGCAGGAACCCCTGGCCGAAGTAGGGGTCGTCCATGCCCTGATTTACCGTCGGCAGCACGCTCGCGTCCTTGCTGTAGGCGATGAGCTGCTCCGGCGCCATCATCCACTCGTAGAACGCCAGGGCGCCGCCGGGGTTCTTCGCCTCCCTGGATATGGAGAGGATCCAGATGTCGTTGGAGGCCACGTGGGCCCGGGGTCCGGCGGGCATGGGCGCCGTGACCAGGGTCGATTCGTCCATGCCGTGATCCAGGCAGGTGCGCACCACTTCCGGGTCCTGCTCGATACACCCGCAGATCCCGGACCAGAACCCCTGCACCAGTTCGTTGTATCCCCAGTTCACCGCGTCCGCCGGCGCCAGCCCGTCCCGGTAGATATCGTACCAGTAGGTCAGTCCTTCCACGTGCTCCGGGCTGTTGATGATGCAGCGCTGGTCCCCGTCGAACCATTCGTTCGTGCCGGAGAACTCCTCCAGGATGGGCCACCAGGTCCAGAAACCGCCGCGGGCCCCGCGCAGGGCGTATCCGTAACGGCCCCGGTCCCGGTCAGTGATCCGTTCCAGCAACGCGCGCCAGCCGGTCCGGGTCGCAGCAGGATCCAGTCCCTGCTCATCCAGCCACCGCCTGCGGTAGAACATGGCCCGCGTCGTCAGCTCCAACGGCAGCCCGTAGACCCGGCCGTCCTCGATGGCCGTGCTGCTCTCGCACCGGAGCAGGGCCGTCCGCGTGAAGGCGTCGCGATGAGGCCACGTCGCGTACCAGGACGTCAGGTCCTCGATAGCGCCCATGGCCCGGAACTCGGCAATCCACTGGCCCGTCGCCGTAATCACGTCGGGCGGGTTGCCGCCGGCGATCATGGTGAGCAGCTTGGCGTGGCCCTGGTCCCACGGCACGGGCATCACTTCCACGCGCAGGTCATCCCGCGAGGCCATGAAGCGGTCGACCTGGCGGGCCAGGGCCTGGTTCTTCACTTCGCCCATCGGGCTGAAGACGGAGACGGCCCGGCGGTCGTCCCCGCCTCCGCAGCCCAGCACGGCCACGCCCGCGGCGGCGGTTCCGCCGAGCCGCAGCATGTCGCGGCGGGTGAGGTGACGGATTCTCCTGAGGGGTCCGGCGTGATGAGGCATCGTGTGGGTTTCGTAGCAGCGAATCGGCCACCTGCGCGGACCAACGCGCTGTCCGCACAGTCGTACGGCGTGGTCTATTGACGAAATATGCCCGGGACCGCGGGTCGTCCGGGACCGCCGCGCTAGGCCGGCGGCCTCGGCGTTTCCGGGCCGTACCGATCCACGTACTTCTGCTGCGCCCGGGTCATGAAGTCGGCCAGCCGGTCGAGCGTCTCCCGGGGAGACTGCCGCTGCAGCAGCATCTTCTGGTGCTCCTCGGTCACCCGCACCTCCAGAAACTCCCCCATCTCCGGCAGGTAGTTGGGATACCAGTTCTGCAGGATGGCCGGGTCCGTGACCATTTCCACGAAGGACCGGTAGAGACCCTGTCCGAAGGCGGGGTCCTCCATCGCACTGGCGAAGGGCGGGATCATGTTGACGTCCCTGCAGTACCGGAGCCGTTGTTCGGGCGCCATCAGCCAGCCGAGAAACGTCCAGGCTTCATCCTTGTGCGGGGAAGCCGACGACATGGCTGTATACCCCCCGTCGGACAGGGCCACGCGGGCCCTGGGGCCGGCGGGCATGACCGTGATGGCGAGGCTGTCTTCGTCCAGGCCGTGCTCCAGGCAGGTCCGGACGACCTCGGGGTCCTGCTCCATCGTGCCGCAGAGCCCCGACCAGAATCCCTGGACCAGTTCGTTGAAACCCCAGTTCAGCGAGTCGGGCGGCGCGAGTCCGTCCTGGTAGAGGTCGTTCCAGTAGGACAGGCCTGCCACGTGGTCCGGACTGTTGATAATGCACCGGTGGTCTTCGTCGAACCAGGCGTTCGACCCGGCGTATTCCTGGGCGATGGCCCACCACGACCAGAAACCGCCCCGGGCGCCCCGGAGCGCGTATCCGTAACGCTGGCGGGAAGGGTCCGTGATCTTTTCAAGCAGTACACGCCACTCCTCGCGCGTCTCCGCAGGCGCCAGGCCGTATTCGTCGAGCCACTCGGTGCGGTAGAACATGGAACGGACGGCCACCTCCGTGGGCAGGCCGAAGACCTGGTCGCCGTCGAAGGCCATCGTCGCCCGGGTCAGCCTCTTCACCTGTTCCGAGTAGCCCTGGAGATGGGGCCAGTCCCGCACCCATGGTCCGAGGTCCTCGAGGGCGCCCATGGCCCGGAACTCGGTCACCCACCAGCTGGGAATGGTCATGACGTCGGGCGGCGCACCGCCCAGGATGGCGGTGAGATACTTCGAATGGGCCTGGTCCCAGGGCACCTTGATGTGCTCGATCCGGATGCCTGGATGGATCTCCATGAACTCCGCGATGAGCGGTTCAAGAGACCGGTGCTTCTCCCGCGTCTGGGCCGTCATGAAACGCACGGTCTTCCGGTCAGCCTGGCCGGCCCGGCCGGTCCGGCCCGCCCCGTCGTCACCGCCGCCGCAAGCTGACACGGCCGCGCCGAGCAGGGCGCCGCCGCCGAGCAGGGCGCCGCCGCCGACCTTCAGGGCTTCGCGCCGGGACATTTTCCCGGGTTTATCAGGTGCGGTCATGGGATGGATGGGACGTAGCCGCGGCGGTCGTGGAAGACGCGGCGCGGCCTACCACTTCTCGAGCTCGAAGGTCATCGCCGCGAAGGACAGCGGGGGTAGAAAACACTGGCACCTGCCCCCGGCGACCTTGATTTCCCGGTAGGGCTGCTTACCGACCAGGTCGGGCTGCTCGAACGAATTGGCCGCCTTCGGGTCCTGGCCTCCGGAGAGTATCTCGGCGCTGACCAGCGATTCGATCGGCCGGTCTTCGAGCACGATACGCAGGGGCACGTCGGTGTCCGTGCTGCGGTTCGTGACGAAGACATGCAGTTTACGGTCGTTCTGTATCATGGCGGCGTCGATGTAGTTCACCCGCCCATAGCTCTCGCTCATGTATCCCGCGCCGTCCACGAAGGTCCGGAGCGACGTGCCTTCCTGCCGACCCGCGTACATGGTGAAGGGGTGGTAGATGGACTGAATGAGGAGGTCGTCTCCCCGGGTAATCAGCGGGGCGATGACGTTGACGATCTGGGCGATGTTCGCGATGCGGACCGAGTCGGCGTGGCGCACGAAGCTGTTGAGGAAACCGGACACGACGAGGGCGTCTTCGAGGTTGTACACCTCCTCCACCAGGTGCGGCGCAAACTGCCCTTCACCGTCCATTTCGCGGTTCTTGTACCAGACATTCCATTCGTCGAAGCACAGGTAAGTGCGTTTGTTGCTCCGGCGCTTGGCCTGGACGAAACGGCATACCGCGTCCATCTCCTCGATCTGTTGGTCGATGGAGTTCGTTACCGCCAGGTAGTCCGGCGTATCGTCCTTCGGGTTGCCCACGTAACGATGCAGGCTGATGTAGTCGGCGTAATCGCCCAGGTAGTCGAGGACCTGCCGGTCCCATTCCATGTAGGTGTCGAACATGTCCACGGAGCAGGATCCGCAGGCGACCAGTTCGATCCGCCGGTCCGCGTCCTTCATCATCTTCGCGGCCTGCTGGGCCCGGATCGCGTACTGGTCGGCCGGCACATGACCGAGCTGCCAGTGGCCGTCCATCTCGTTGCCCAGGCACCACAGGCCGACGTCGTAGGGCATCTCCTCCCCGTTGCCCACCCGGATGTCGGCGAAGTTCGTGCCCGCGGGACAGTTGCAGTACTCGACCCAATTTCGGGCTTCCTCGGGCGAGCCCGTGCCGAGGTTGACCGTGAGCATGGGCTGCCAGTCCATTTTACGGCACAGCCGGATGAACTCGTCGGTGCCGAATGCGTTCGGCTCGATGCTCTGCCAGGCTAGCTCGCGCACGGTGGGACGCAGCTTCTGCGGGCCCACCCCGTCCATCCAGTGGTAGCCGGACACGAAGTTGCCGCCGGGATACCGCATGACGGTCATGGACTGATGTTTCATGGCATCCATCACGTCCGTGCGGAACCCGTCCTCGTCCGCGTGCTTGCAGTCCGGGTCGAACACGCCCTCGTAGACGGCCCTGCCGATATGCTCCAGGAACCCTCCGAAGATCCTCGGATCGACCGGCGCGATCTGGAATTTAGTGTGCGCGTACAGTGTCGTCTGTCGCATGCGGGTCGCGTTCCTACGGGTTTACATCACCTGGGTGTACACCACCTGGATCTACATTACCTGGGCCGTAGTCTTGTAGTGCATCTTGGCCACGGAAGACAGCTTGTCCACACCATGCCGTTCGACGTATTTCCTGCCTGCGGCGACGACCGGCGCGCCGGCGCCCTTGGGCAAAGTAAGGCCGGCCTCGCCCGACAGCCTTTCCAGGTACTCCAGGAACCGGTCCCGGGCGAGAATGGACGCCGCGGCCACGGCCAGGTACCGCTCTCCCCTGTGTTCCTGGATCAGTTCGATCTCACGGCCCTTTTTCATGAGCCGGGACCGGATGTAGCTTTCGTTGCCGAACTGGTCCGTCACGGCCAGTTTGCACGGGGTACCTTCCAGCAGGCTCTCGATGGTGCGGGCGTGTCCCCAGGCCAGGAGATGGTTGAGATTCCTGCCTTCACGCCGGAATTCCTCGTACAGCGTGTTGTATCGTTCCGGCGGTATGATCACCTCGCGGTATTTTCCGATGCAGATCCGCCTGATCTCGGCCGCTAGCTTGCGGCACGTGGCGTCGCCCAGCTTCTTGGAATCCCGGATGCCCAGGGTCACCAACCGCTCCCGGGTCCCGTTTTCGACCAGGACGCCACCCACCACCAGCGGACCGAAATAATCGCCCTTGCCGGACTCGTCCGTCCCGATGTGGGGAAGGGGAAGCTTCCGGGTCCCGGCGCCGCCGGAACCGTTGCCGCCGCCGGAACCGTTGCCGCCGCCGGAATCGTTGGCAGCCGTTTCAGCGTGCTCATCCAGAAAGGGCGAAAGCACGTGCAGGATCACCTGGAGCAGATGACCCGCCCTGCCCTGGATCATCAGGGTGCCTTTCCGGTACTGCTTGAGGACCAGTCTTTCCCCTTCGTCCTCGAACGCCAGCACCCAGTCGCACCAGTCTTCGGTCCTGCGCTCTGTCGGACCGAGGTTTTCCAGGGCCTCAAGGATCCCGCGCCGCGTGCCGGCGTCGGCGATATCGTATCTGCGGGATACGGGTTCCGGTCTGCGCCGGTTCATCGGTCACCGCTTTCCGGTCGTGCCCGGCCGCTAGACGGGGTCGTCACCGGACCGCCACGGAACCGGCATGTTCAGCTTTCGCAGCTTGGCTTCGAGTTCGTCCCGCTCCCGGCTGCGGCGCAGCTTGCCCGACTTTGAAATGTACCGGTACTCCACCAGTAGTTCGTTGACTTTTCCGTTATCGCCCGCCTGGATCGCCCGGATGATTTCCCAGTCGAGGTGGGTCAGCTGCATCGCGTTCACGCTGTAGTCCATAAAGGCCTGCCAGGCGATGGGACACCAGGCCGACACGATGCGGTGTCCGATCAGGTGGGCGTACTGGCGGATCTCCCACTGGGCGTGATCATCCATGCGCAGCAGGAGGAACCGGAGCAGGTTCAGGAGGTTCACCTTCCAGTAGGCTTCCGTGTAGGTGGACAGGGGCAAGTCCTTGCGGGCTTGTTCCCGGGCGATGCCGGCCTCGATACGTTCTTCGTAACGGGTCCGGGCGGCCTCCTGGAGTTCCCGTTCCTTCTCGGAGAAATAGGCGCCCCGCTCCGTGTCGACGAAGCCTCCGCTGCCCTGGCGGTTGCCCTCCGCCTGAAACCTCCACGCATCGGGCGACGTCGTCTGTGTCGCGTCGATCGCCAGCGAATAGCGGGTGCTGTACTCGTTGACCGAAGCCGTCCGGTGCCGGATCCACTGCCGCCAGCAATCCATGGGCACCCGGAGGTGGAACTTGATGTCGCACATCTCGAAGGGCGTGGTGTGCTGATGCCGCATGAGATAGCGGATCAGCCCCCGGTCCTGGTGCACCTGGCGGGTACCGGCGCCGTAGGACACGCGCGCGGCCTGCACGATGGAGTGATCGCTGCCCATATAGTCCACGACGCGGACGAACCCGTCGTCGAGCACCTTGAAGGGAACGCCCAGGATCTCGTCCAGATCGGGCACCACAGGTCGGTCGAGATGTTGCGCTTCGATCTGTTCGGGTACTTCGGGTTCTTCGGACACGGCATCCCGCAGTTTTCGAGCGTGGTTTTCCGGGGGAGATTTCAGTGTCCGTTCCGGGTTGCAAAACGGTGTTCACCACAACGGCGTTCACCACGGAAACGGACTTGGGGACGTTAACCGGGGCGGGCAGGGCTGTCAAGGCATTTTGTGACCTCCGGCCCGGGGATTCAGATCGATGTTTTTATCGTTGCGCCGCGCATCTGCCGGGCTATCTTCTGTTGCTTAAGCACCCGATATCAAAATCAAAATTGCTACTCCGTCAGGAGGGTTTCTCCATGCCCGAATCGCCGGCCTTTTCCACCATGAGCGAAGAGGAACAGTACCTGTACGACCTGCAGGGCTTTCTTCACGTGCGCGGTTTCCTGGACGGGGACGAAGTACAGGCAATGAACGCGGCCCTCGACGCCAATCCCGACCGGCTCGGTTCGTACGACGGGCCCAACGAACTCAGCGGCGACTGGCGGGGCAGGCCCTTCGAAGGCAAGTACGCCCCCTTTCGCCACTACGAGGGGATGCTCACCTGGCCGCAGCCCTGGTGCCAGCCCTTTCGCGACCTCCTGGTCCATCCGAAGATCATTCCCTATCTCAACACCCTCTTCGGCCGCGGCTGGAAGCTCGACCACGGCGTCGACGTGCTGATCGCCGAAGCCGGTTGCGAGGGGCTCAAGATCCATGGCTCCGGAAACGCGACCTTCAACGGTTCCCGCTACTACCACTATCACAACGGCCGCATGCGCTCGGGCCTGATCGTTTGCCAGTTCGCCCTGGCGGACGTGGACCCCGGCGCGGGCGGGCTCTGCGTCATCCCGGGCAGCCACAAGGCCAACTTTGCGTGTCCCGAGGACATCCTGACCTGGGAGGCCAACCAGGACCTGGTCCATCACATCGTACAGAAGGCGGGCGACCTGGTGATCTTCAACGAGGCCACCGCCCACGGCACCCTGCCCTGGCACGGCAAGCACGATCGGCGGGTCGCCCTGTATCGGTACACGCCCAAGTACCTGCACTACGCCGGCGGCATCTACGAAACCAACCTCCCCGAATGGACCTCGGAGCTCACCGAGGCCCAGCGCGCCGTGCTGGAACCGCCCTACATCTATCACCACCCCATCGTGGAAGACGACGGCGAAACTGTCGTGCGGCCACGGAGAGAGGGCGAGTAAGGATTGCGGGGCAGACTGGCGAGGGAATGGAGGTAGAAATGAGTATTTCATTTTCAAAATGGAAAGTGACGGAGCACCTGCGCACCTTGGAAGACGCTCGTCTCTACCTGGAAGCATGCGCGAAAGAAGATCCGGGAGATGGCAGCCAGATTCGTGCCGCCCTGAACGATATCGCCCGATCGGGGAACATGAGCTGGCTGGCCCGTGAGATTGGAATGAGTCGGGAAGGGTTGTACAAAGCACTGTCGGAGGACGGCAATCCCGCATTCTCCACGGTAGTTCGTATCGTACGTGCCCTGGGTCTCCAGGTGCGGTTTACGGCGTGATCCGTTCAGAAGGTATTTAATGTACAACTTACAAGGCAAAACCGCCCTGGTCACCGGAGCGGGCGGAGAACGGGGCATCGGCCGGGCCGTCGCCATACGACTCGCGAAGGAAGGCGCGGACCTCATTGTCAGCGACCGGGTCGCAAATCCCTATCCCGGCGACTCTTCGGAATGGCAGGGACTGCCCTCCGTGGTCCGGGAGATCGAGGCGGCGGGACGCAGCGCGGAGGCCATCCTGGCCGACGTCTCGCAGGCCGACCGGGTGGAACGACTCGTATCCGGGAGTATCGACCGGTTCGGCCGCATCGACATCCTCGTGAACGGCGCCGGCTCACTGCCAGGCAAGGACCGCGTGCTCGTCGTCGACATGGAAGAGGAAGCCTGGGACAAGGAGATGAACGTCAACGCCAAGGGCGTGTTCCTCATGTGCCGGGCCGCGGCGCGCCACATGATCGAACGGGGAGAGGGCGGCAAGATCATCAACATCGCCTCCACGTCGGGCAAAATCGGGCGGAAGCGATTCTCGGCCTACTGCGCGTCCAAGGCGGCGATCATCCGGTTCACCCAGGCCCTGGCACAGGAAGTCGGTCCCCACGGGATCAACGTCAACTCGGTGTCGCCCACCGCGGTCGATACGGAACGCCTGGGATTCATCGAAGAGGCCGTATCCGACGGCGCCGTCCAGGGCAGATCGTGGAAAAACAGCGAGGCCCACCGGACTTTTATCCAGGAGAAATCCGCCATCTCTCCTCTTGGCCGAGTGGCCCGGGGCGACGACGTGGCACAAACGGTCGCTTTCCTGGCCTCATCGGAATCGGACTACCTCACGGCCGTGGACCTGGTGGTGGCGGGCGGCGCGGAGATCTTCTGATGAACCCTCGTAAACCCCGCCTGGACGGCAAGGTGGCCGTCGTGACAGGCGCGGGCACGCAAAGCGACGTGGCAGGTACCGGACAGGCGACCGCCGTGCTCCTGGCCCAGGAAGGCGCGAAGGTGCTGCTGACGGACCGAAGCGCGGAGAACGCCGGAAAGACGCTGGCCGTCATCGAGGAAGAAGGGGGTACGGCGTCGGTCTTCGCCGGGGACGTGACCCGGTCGGCAGACTGCCGGGCCATGACCGAAACCGCGGTGGAACGGTACGGCGGGCTGCACATCCTCTTCAACAACGTGGGGCTCAGCTATCCGGGTACGGTGGTGGACGTGCAAGAGGAGCATTGGGACGAAATCATGGCGGTGAACCTCAAGGCCATGATGCTCGCGAGCCGGTTCGCCATACCGGCGATGATGGATGCCGGGGGCGGATCCATCATCAACATGGCGTCCGTCGACGGATTCCGGAGCGGATGGTCGTACAACGTCGCCTACGAGACTTCCAAGGGCGGGGTCATCGCCCTGACGATCAACATGGCGGTACAGCACGGCAGGGACGGGATCCGTGTGAACTGCATCGCCCCGGGGCACCTGCACGGGTCCTTCACCGCCGGGCTGTCGGATGCGCACCGGGAACTCCGGCGGCGCTCCACGCCGCTGGGCACCGAGGGCACGGCCTGGGACGTAGCCCACGCGGCCGTCTTCCTGGCCGGCGACGAATCCCGCTGGATCACGGGGATCACGCTCCCGGTCGACGCGGGTTCCTCCATCGCCCTGCCCCTTTCGGTCCTGCCCCGGGACGAGGGCGGCATCCTCCCTGACGCGGAAAGTGCCCGTTTCTGACCTTAAACCGTCCTTTAACCGTCTCCCGGTTGGAAACACCGGACAACACAAAGCCGTTTCTCCCCGTCCAATCATTGAACGGGGAGAAACGGCTTCGGTGTGTTATTGCGACCGGCGGTCCGGTCGTCGGGCCGCACTAGGGTCGCTGGGTCTTCATGTGAGCCCACGTCAAGGTCGATGGGTCTTCATGCGGGGCTGCTTCTTGGACGACCGGTCTTCCTCCGGAGGCGGTGGAGGTGGAGGCGGTGAAGGGGGTTCGTCTCTCGGTGGCGGTGGAGGCGTCCTGTCCGGTGGCCGGTCATCCCTCGGAGGCGGCGCCTCGATCGGCGGTTCATCTTTTGGAATCGGCGGATTGACCGGTCGCCGGTCATCCCGTCGTGGCGGCTTCGCCGTCGGCCGATAGTCCCGTCGAGGCGGTCGATAGATGGTCGGCCGGTCATAGGACCTGCGGGGCCGGCGGGGCCGGTACACGGTCGGCCGATCATAGGACGAACGGGGTCGATAGACGGTTGGCCAGTCCTGCCCTTGACGGGGTGTTATAACATCGGACAGGTCATCCGACTGCCTGATCGCGATGGCGTCGATCCGGAGCGTGTAGGCTTCGTTACTCCGGTCCGCGTCTGTTTTCTCGCCGGAGAAAAACCGAGCCACGTTCTCAAGTTCCGAATACAGGGAGACTTCCTCTCTGGTCTCCTCCACTTTGACGATGAGCAGCCTGTTCGCCCCGATCTGCGATGCTCTGAGCCGCAACTTATTGACGAGGGCCTCCCGCGCCGTCCCCGTGATGTGGATGGCCGCGACGCGGATGTAGGAACCGGGCCCCAGTTCAGACACGGTGAAAACGGTCTTTACATCGAAGTACCCGACCGATGGCAACGCGCCCTGGGTGTCCAGCCAGACTAACGACGTTTCCGAACCGTCCGACGTGCCTGCTCCGCGCGAGTCGCCGGACCCGCCTGAACCAAGCTGGGTGTACGACGAGCATCCGGCGAAAATCATGGCAAATGCGAATACCAGACAGCGCATGGTAGACCTCCTGCCTTCGGAATCGCGGAATAGCCAGTATTGAATTCTGGAAATGCTGAGAAAGCGTCGCTGTTTGATTGTAATGTACTAACTATTTGTCGAACAGGAAACAAATTCTGTTGAAGGTCGGGTATTTGGAGGGAGGGCGTCCGCGGACAGGGCGTCCACAGGACCATCACGGACGATGCGTGATTGGACCACGATTCGGTAAAGACAATCGCCCGTTCTATTCCGGTACGTAGGCTTTCGGCGCCATGGCGTCGATATCGGTGACCACGTCGACGACAACCGGTCCATCCGCGGCAAGCGCTTCTTCGAGCGCCGGCCGGATCCGCTCCGGGTCTTCCACGCGTATCCCCTTGCATCCCATGGACTTGGCCACTCCGGAGAAATCGATGTCCTCGAAGACCCACAGGTCGTCCGACCCCTGGCCCCGCCGGCCGCTCGCATCTTCGAAAGCATCCCGGCACTGGTTGAAGGACCGGTTGTTGTTGATCACCGTGACGGTGTTGATCCCGAACCTGGCGGCCGTCTCGAGTTCCCCGAGGTGGTACCAGAATCCGCCGTCGCCGGTGAAGCAGATGACGGGACGGTCCGGCGCCGCGCACTTGGCGCCCATGGCCGCGGGGAAGGCCCAGCCCAGGGACCCGGCACAGCGGAGGTAGGTCTGACCCGGGTTCGTGATCTCGATCATGGCGCCCGTCCACATGCCGGCGTGGCCCGTGTCCGACAGGAGGATGGCGTCAGATGGGAGGAATTCGGTGATTTCTTGGCAAAGCCGCTCGGGGCGGATGGGCACGGCGCCCGATCGAAGCAGATCGTCGAATTCAGCCCGCCACCGGTCGACGAGCACGCGCACGCGCTCCGTCCAGGCCGCCCGGTCCGGGACCGGGGCCGCGGCCTCGATGAGGCGTTCCAGTGTCGCTTTCGCGTCGCCCTGGATAGCGACTTCGGCGGGATAGTTGCGGCCGATCTGGGCAGGGTCCACGTCGATCTGTATGACAGGCGTTCCCTGCCGGGGAATCTGCCAGAAGTGGCTGACCTGCCCGCCCGTATGGCTGCCCACGAAGATCACGAGATCCGCCTCCGAGACGATCTCGTTGGCGCAATTGCGGGAGTAGGTGCCCACCACGCCTGCGGACAGCGGGTGGTTCTCGAGTATCGTGCCCTTGGCGTTGAGAGAGGTCGCCACCGGGACGGAGAGCTTCTCGGCCAACCGGACCACCTCGGCCTGCGCGGCCGATGCAGTAACCCCGCCTCCCGCGACCAAAACCGGCCGCTCCGACCGGGCAATGCGTTGCGCCGCATCCGCGACACGACCGGGCTCCGGTTCGGGACGAAAGGCCGGATACCGTGCGAAGGACGCCTCCACGGTCACCTCGGCGTCGAGTTTAGAACCTGCCGCGAGATCGCCGGACAGGCCCAGGAAGTCCAGGTGGACCGGACGGGGCGCGCCCGTGGTGGCTTCGCGGAAGGCCTGGCGCAGCAGGAAAGGGATCTGTTCCACGCCATCCACGTAGGCATTGAACTTGGTGACCGGATCGTAGAGGGGGCGGTGGTCGATCTCCTGGTAGGCCTGCTGATAGAGATAGTGGGGCATCCAGCGGCCCGTGACGGCGATGACCGGCGAGCACGCGAGCCAGGCGTCCTGGAGCCCGGCGGCGAGATTGGCCGCGCCCACGGACTGCGCCATGGCGATGCCGGGGCCGTGGGCGACCCGCGCGTATCCGTCGGCCATGTACGCAGCGGCCTTTTCGGAATGGCACCGGATCCGCCGGATACCCAGTTTCTCCATCTCCACGAGGGCGCCGTCCAGGACGTATGGAACGTGGAAGACGGCCCGGATCCCGTAGCCGCGCAGCATCTCCGCGATGTACCGGTAGCCGGTCATTTCAGGCATCGGGGTTCCTGTTCTACCCTTTCAGGATATCAGACCACCGGAGGATCCGGGTGGTGGCAAGGTCAGAAAATGTACTCTAATTAAGGGCAAGGAACTCGATTTGGGTAGGGCTAATACATCCGCGAAGCGGCCGACGAGTTCTCATACCGACATGACGCAAAACCAGAATGCTCTCATTCCGCATTTCCTGAATTCGGCGAGTAGTACTTTAATTGTCCTATATCGAGTTTAAAGATCAAAAGGTGGACCAGCGATTAGTGGCGTGCACGTACTTTTTAGGCACGATATTGACATAGTTTTTGTCGGCGATGCATTTGCTACTACAAGCTATCGCCTACCAAAGGCGGACCGAGATGTGTTCTATCGCAGCCTCATCATTTTCATGACATCCGCGAATCCGTTCGCCGTCATCCGGCAGAACTACACACCGATCGGTATGGATCTGCCGGGCGCGGTATCCAGCGCTTTAGCGGCTGGATGTATTCTGATTGTTATTGTATAATTCCCCATATGAAAATTTAAAAAGTACACATA